>NZ_JBXAHO010000006.1:0-239493 GCF_058795195.1 Pseudomonas sp. GW823-FHT06B06
CGATGCATCGCCGATGGTAGTGTGGGGTTTCCCCATGTGAGAGTAGGTCATCGTCAAGATTAAATTCCAAAACCCCTGTCTGCTCACGCAGACAGGGGTTTTGTCGTTTTGGGCCTACGAAAAGAGCTTCAGCACATTGCTCATCGAGTAGCCGGTCACTCAATGTGAGACAGCACCGGGATGAATCGATGGAAGCCGGATAAAGCTACCCACCATCGCCCAGACTCGCGCGGCATCGGCGTGCAAAAGAGCCTGGGGATGGTTATAGCGGGCTGGGAGTCGGGGCCGGGGGATGTTGTAAGCAGATTATGCGTGGATGATGAGCGACGAAATGTTGCGGCAAGTGAAGTCACCCTCAGGCCTGCCGCTGCCTTTGCTACGAGGTTTTTCTGTTCCTGGCTTCCGGACTGTTGAGGTACCGGGTGATGACCTCAACCCCACGATTGAGATGGTTGACCAGCAGCCTCACCGATCCTTCGACATCCCGCGCCTCGGCGGCCCGCCACATGGCGCGGTGATCTTCCTGTGATAACTTGCCCAGGCCCATGGCCTCAAGGTTGAAGCGCAGGAAGCGTTCTTCTTCGTTCAACCCGTCCTCCACCAGTTTGAGCAACCGGCGATTGGGTGCCTTGCTGTAGAGCGACATATGAAAGAGGCGGTTCAGCCGGCCGATTTCGGTGTAGTCCTGTTCCGTCTCCAGCTGGTCGATGTAAAGCGCGGCCTGTTCGAGATCCGCCGCCTCAAGCAATGGCACCGACAGGCGCAGGGCTTCGGACTCCAGTAAAATCCGCAGTGCATAGGTCTCCACTGCATCGCCCTGGACCAGTGGGGCGACCACAGCACCTTTGTGGGCAACCACATTGAGCAATGACTGGGCTTCGAGTTGGCGTAACGCTTCGCGCACAGGCATGCGGCTGACACCGAAGAGATCGGCCAGGTCTTGCTGGCGCAGAGCGATGCCACACGGCAGCCGACCGTCCAGGATGGCCGAACGCAAGGTTTCCTCGATGACCGAGCGCGCCAAGTGAGCGGCAATGGGGCCGTTGACCTTGATGCTGCTGAGAGGGTTGGCTTTTCGTGTCACTACAACGCACCCTGATTGACTGAGTTATTTTTGGATCCAACTGACACTAGTGACTGCCTGAAAGCTTGTCAAACGATCAGCAAATTGCCTATTTCAAGTTTAGCGCGCCATCGCTGATCTCACGGTGCCATTGTTTTTTGCCGTACTAACCTACACCATCAACCGACTTTCCAACTGCCTACCCTGGATGCCTCGCATTGGCGGTACGTTTTTTCCCGATTCCACGGATGCTGCGCTGGCTGTCCTGCGCGTTGTTGCTGGCTGGCGTGATGCTGGGCGGGCTGCATGCCGATTGGGATTTTTCTCTGATCAGTCGTCGGGCGCAGGCATTGTACGGACCTTTGGGTCCAGGCCAGCAACGCATGGATGATTGGCAGCATTTGCTGGCCAGCCAGAAGCAGCTTGGCGAGCTTGAACAGTTGAACGTGGTCAACCGGTTCGTCAACAAGCAGTTGCGCTACGTCGAAGACATCGATTTATGGCAGCAGGTCGATTATTGGGAAACGCCAATCGAAGCCCTGTGGAAAGGTGCCGGCGACTGCGAAGATTACGCCATCGCCAAGTATTTCAGCCTGCGCCATCTTGGCGTTTCCAGTGACAAACTGCGCATTACCTACGTCAAGGCCCTGCGTCTGAACCGGGCACACATGGTGCTGACCTACTATTCGAGTCCAGAGGCGATGCCGTTGGTCCTCGATAGCCTGATCGACACCATTCAGCCCGCCAGTCAGCGAACGGATCTGCTTCCGGTCTACTCCTTCAATGCAGAAGGCCTGTACTTGCCCGGCGCCAAAGGTAACAAGAAGGTTGGTGATACCAAACGCCTGTCGCGTTGGCAGGATGTGCTGAAAAAAATGCAGGCCGAAGGTTTTCCGGTCGAGACGACTAACTAGGAGCTCACGCTCAGATGTCTTTGTTCAAACAGCTGTTGATCGCTATCTGTCTGTTCCTGGTGGTCGCCTTTACCGGCAGCTTCATGGTCAGCCTGGAAAGTTCGCGCACCCAGTACGTCAACCAGTTGCGTTCTCACGCCCAGGATGGCGCGACGGCTTTGGCGGTGTCCCTGACGCCGAACATCGACGATCCGGCGATGGTCGAGTTGCTGGTCAGCTCGCTATTCGACAGCGGGTATTACGCCAGCATCCGCGTGGTCGATTTGAGCGACGACAAAGTCATCGTCGAGCGCAGCGGTATGCCGGCGGTCAACAATGTACCGCAATGGTTCATCAAGCTGATCGGCCTGGAAGCGGCCGGTGGCGATGCGATCGTCAGCCGCGGTTGGGAGCAGGCCGCGCGGGTCGAGGTGGTCAGCCACCCGATGTTTGCCTTGGCCAAGCTTTGGCAGAGTGCGCTGGGCAGTCTCGGTTGGCTGTTGCTGTGTGGCGCGGTGAGCGCCGTCTTGGGTGCATTGCTGTTGCGTCGACAATTGAAACCCCTGGATTACATGGTCAAGCAATCCCACGCGATTGCCCGCCGGGAATTCCTCAGCCTGCCGGATTTGCCGCGTACCCCTGAATTGCGCCGCGTCGTTCAAGCAATGAACCAGATGGTCGAGAAGCTCAAGGCACTGTTTCAGGAACAGGCCGAACGCAGTGAAAGACTGCGGATCGAGTCTTATCAGGACAGCCTGACAGGGCTGGCGAACCGTCGTTATTTCGAGATGCAGTTGAACGCACGGGTGAGCAATACCGAGCAGGCCAGCTCGGGTTATCTGCTGTTGCTGCGGGTCAACGATCTGGCGGGTTTGAATCAGCGCCTGGGTGGTCAGCGGACTGATGAGTTGTTGAAGGCAGTCGGGCTGCAATTGTCTCGCGAGTGCGCCAAGTACCCGGAAACACAAAACCTGGTCACGCGCATTCGAGGCGGTGAGTTTGCCGTCTTGGCGCCAGGGTTGGTGCGTGAGGAAGCGTTGCAGCTGGCGCGCAGCCTCGACAATGCCCTGACGAGCCTGCATGCTACCGGCGCCACGGACGTTGCTTCGGTGGCCTCGATCGGGCTGGCTCCCTTTGCCCATGGCGATTCACCGCAAGCCGTGCTCGGGTTGGCGGATCAGGCATTGGCGCAGGCCGAAAGCCAGACCGATACGCACTGGGTCTGCCTGGATCGCAGCGCCTTGGCCGGCGTCGGCGACGACCATCATACCTGGCACACGCTGCTGGATCAGGCGCTGACTCAGCGGCGATTCAAACTGTATTTTCAGCCGGTGGTGGCCAGTCAGGACACTCAACTGGTGTTGCACCACAAAGTGCTTACGCGGCTGATCGACGACCAGGGCCATAGCATCCCGGCTGGAAGCTTTCTGCCATGGCTCCAACGGTTCGGTTGGGTGGCACGACTGGACCGACTGGTGCTGGAACGGGTGCTGGAGCAGATGGGCGATCACGAGGAGTCACTGGCACTGAACCTGTCATCGGCGACCCTGGAAGACCCTAAAGCGTTGAATGCCCTCTTCGAGACACTGCGTTCGCACTCCAATCTGGGATCGCGGCTGACCCTGGAGATCGGCGAAGAGCAATTGCCGGAGCAAGCCATGCTCGAAAACCTGACGCGGCGTTTGCGTGAGCTCGGGTTCTCGTTGAGCCTGCAGCATTTTGGTGGGCGTTTCAGCATCATCGGCAACCTGGCGCGGCTGGGGTTGGCGTACCTGAAGATTGACGGCAGCTACATCCGCGCGATTGATCAGGAGAGTGACAAGCGCCTGTTCATCGAAGCAGTCCAGCGTGCCGCCCACAGTATTGATTTGCCGTTGATAGCGGAACGGGTCGAGACCGAAGGGGAGTTGACGGTGATTCGGGAGATGGGGGTGTATGGCGTACAAGGGAGGTTGTTGGGTGAGCCCAAGGCATGGGATTAGGGCGTTGGGCGGGTGTCGTCAGTGATGCAGCCACCACGAGCTTGCTCGCGATGGCGTCCGTACAGTCAGTGAAGAATCAGATAAACCCTTCATCATCGTCCTCAAGCAACTGACTCAATCCACCCAAGGCTTCACGGGCCTGGCTGCGGTCCATGAGTTTGGCTTGTGCCGGCGCTGGCAGATCGGTGACGAGGATCACGCCCTTGTTGATCAGTACGGCGATCAAGTCGTCGAGTACCCGGATCATTTCCAGATCGCTCTGGCGCAGTTGTTTGAGCTGTTTGATCTGCTGCAGTTGTTTATGGCTGGTGGCCATCAACTCATTGGCGAACCAGGCCTGGAGGTCAGGGTGGTCGGCCGGCAGCCTTTCCGTGGACTCGGCGTAAGCTTCGGCTTCCACGCGCAGCAGTTGGCCGTCTGTATCGCGTTGCACGTAGAACATCGAACATCCCCCAGAAAGTTAACGGCGTCATGCTGTCAGCAGCATAGACAACATCGCGCCGATAGAGGGTGCCTAATATCCTGCGCACGAATTTAGAACACGTCCCCTGCCATCACCGCATATCTGCATATGGCGTTACCGGTTCGATCGGCATCGGGAGATTACCTTGCCATTCATCGAAGGTGTAACGCAGGTACAGCATAGCGCGGCTAGGGGCGTAGCCTTCACTGTGTTGCAGGGTGATTCCCGAGCCCACAACCATATGATTCGTCAGTCGTCGTTCGACCAGCGCTTGCAGGCGAATGCTCGCGCCAGTGCTGCTGCTTCCGTCCGTGGTCAGGGCAGTGTCAGGATCGATTTCAAGTCCTGCGGCGTCGACCTGGCTGAGCAGCTTGCCTGCCGGGCCGCCCAGCGGATACAAGTCGCTGCTGTCGGTTTTTGAGTATGACCAGCCTACCGAGCTTTCCAGCTGTGCCGACCAATTGGCATTGCGCCAGGCATAGCTGAATGGAACGCCAATTGAGTAATATCGTTGCGGACTGTAATAACCGCCCTGGCCAAGGGTGTACTCGCTCAAGTCCTTGTCGTAACCCCAATACATGAGGGTCAAACCGGTACGCATACGCTCGTCGGCACGATCCATCAGTCTGTAGTAGTAACCGGTCATGGCCGAGAGGCGTTGGTTGTCGACCACGTTCTTGCCGCGCAGCCAATGACTGCCGAAGCTGGCCCATACGCCATCAATGCCACCTTCATCATGGCTCAGGCTCAAGGTTAACCCGTTGCTGGTGACGCCGCCCCAACGTATACCGGTCTGCGGATCGACGGCTCCGGCGTATGACACCACCGAGTTGCTCATGGGCCGACGTGAGGCGGTCAAGGTCCAGCCAATAGATCTCCAGTCACTGCTATATGCGACACCACCGAGCCAGTTTCCCACTTCGAAACCTTGTGGCGAATGGCCCAGGTCCAGTGCCCAGTAATCGTTCTTCCAACCCACCGCCAGACTTGGCCCACTTGTGCTTTGCGAGGTGCTGCGGCAGCCATTGGGTACCGGCTCTTTTGTGACCTTGTCGCGGAGCTGGACGGCGCAGGTGCCGAACTGTTCGCGGTGCAAGCCATCGGGGTCAGTGTCGAAGGAGCTGGCGTCAAGGGCCACCTGCTCGGCCTGAACGAAACCCTGCCCTTGGGCGAACGGCGCGTCGATACGCAAAATGGTCAGCTGCGTTGTCAGGTCGGCAATCCCCGGTGCCGTGTCGTCGTTGCGCCAAGTGTAGTCATGATAAAGATTGACGGTCGGGTTCTGCTCTTGATAAAGCTCGTCGACGTCGCTGCGCACGCTGCGCGGCAGCCAATCATCGCTGTCCTTGGCGCGGCTGGCCTCAGTCATCGCCACGTTGTCGCGGGGATTGGCATGGGCCGGTGAAATCAAACCAGCAGCGGCCATGCTGTGGGCGTAGTTATCCAGAGCCTGTTGCGGCTGATCCTTTGCCATAAGACGCGCCGCGTCGCGATAGATCAGTGGGTCGGTCTGTGGTGTTTTCAACAGATGGGCGAATATCGCGCTGGCTTTATCCTTTTCGCCCACGGCAGACCAGGCGTTGGCGAGCCGTCGTTGCCAGGGGGCGGGAGCAGAAGGGGTCACGACGATTCGGTCCAGACCGTCACGGCCCTGATCAACGTGCCCGGTGGCAATTTGCGCTTCGATCAAGCCCAGCTGTGCCTCGGCATTTTGTGGCTGCACGCTGAGCACCTTGCGGTAGTAGCTCTTCGCCCCGACGTAATCTCCGCGCTGGGCGGCCCAGTCGGCGAGGGTGCCAAGATCATCGACGGTCGGATCACGCAGCAACAAGGCAATGGCCTGGGGCTCGTGCCCGGCGTCGCGCAGTTGTTCGACCTGAGCCATCAACTGCCGACGTTTGATTCGGGTGTTCAGTTCACGCATGTTGTCGGTCCAGTCGGCGACCGGGCTCTGTCCTAGGGTGGCTAACGCTTCGCTGTCGCGGTTCTCATTGGCCAGGTACAGACCATGAGCGTAACGAGCCTCGGGATTGCGGCCCTGCTGGGCAAGTAATTCACTAAACGCTTTGTCCGCCTCCCGCGGTTGCCCCATGGCAATTTCGGCGGTGGCCAAGCGATAAGTCAGCCACGGATTGTCGGGTTCCAACTGGCGGATTTTTTTCAGCAGCGACGCCAACTGAGCCCAGTCCGAATGCTGACTGGCGAGATCCGCTTGCAGGTTCAGCCGTTCAAGTTCAATGCTCCGACGCAGGCTGGCAAACTCCGTCTGGTTGCTGGCCGGCAAGGTGTTGAGGAAGGCTTCGGCACGTTCGATGGACTGACCCCGATACAGGCGCATCAGGGCGCGCACCACGCTGCCATTGCCTGGTTCGACCTTGCGCGCCTGCAACAACAGCGCTTCAGCCGCGACTTCATCGGATTCGGCCAGGGCGACATTGGCGAGGCCGATCAATGGGTCGGCGGAGTCGGCCTTGAGGGTTCGCGATTGCTGATATGCCTTGCGTGCCGCCGCGTAGTCCTTACGCTGCAGGGCTTCGTCGCCTTGTTGCAGGATCATCCAGTTGCGGGTAACGGCCTGTAGATCCTGCCATTTGCTGATGTAATCGGTGTCTTGCTCTTTGCTCAATGCCGTGGAAAAGGCCTCATAGGCCGCCGAGTATTTGCTTTGGCGCATTAACGCCGTACCCAAGGCGCCGTATAGGCTCGCGTCTTGCGGATATGCCTTCAGGGCCTGGCGCAACAAGCTCTCGGCAGCCGCACTCTCACTGGCGTTATCTTGTTCGAGCATGCGCTTGGCTTTGACGCCGGCTTGCCAAGCAGGATCGGCCAACAGCCCTTTTTGCATCGCCAGCTGCTTCGTAGCATCTTTAGCCAACGGCGAATACGGGTAATAGCGAATGAATGCTTGCCACGCCTGCGCCGTCTGCGGGCCAACGGGCAGCTTGATCAGGTAGTTGTATTCCCGTTCGGCGGCATTGGTACTGGCAAGAGGATCTGTCGCCAATTGATGCAGCACGGTCAGGGCTTCGTCGTTGCGATCTTCGGCGAACAATAACCCGACCAGCATCTGGCGTAAGCCGGCATTGCCTGGATAATCCCGATCCAGGGCCTGCAAATGACCGATCACAGCTGCGCGCTGGCCACTGATGCGACTGCGCGCGTTCCAGTATTCCAGCGCCGACGCGAGGTCCGGCGGCTCTTTGGCAAACAGCTTTTCGAAAGCTTCGCTGGCCTCTTCAAAGCGCCCGGCAGCAGCCAGTAACCGTGCCTGCTGCAGTTGGCGCAGACCGTCCGGACTGTGCATTTTGATAAGTGCCTGAGCCTGGCGCAATTGCGCAGAGTCCGGCGCCAGCTGGCGCAGGCGCGTCAACCTTTGCTCAATCCAGACGCTGTTCTGCGGCTGAGTCTTGTCAGCCAAGGCCTGTCGAATGTCACCCACCAGCACCTGAGGATTGTCGGGGGCGATCAGTCTTAGTCGTGCCAAAGAGTCGCGCACCAGATCTTCGCGCTGTAAGGCCTCACCAATACGTATTTGCTGCAACAGCCATTGCTGTTGTTCCTGTTGAGTAACAGGCGCCGTCGACGCGAGCGCGGCACCGCTCAAGCAGGACAGCAGCAGGGTGGAGCGCAACATTAAAATCTTGAAGTTACTGATGTGGGGGGCTTTGTTCAGTGCGTGCATGGACTCGTCCAGTTCGGTTGCAGCCGCCCATCCTTGTCGAACCGATAGCGGTGTTCGTCCCAACCCTGGCCGAACATCACCAGCGATTGGTTGTAATAAGCATCTGCCAACGGAGGAGATTGACGCAGGTGTTCACGTTGGGCAGACAGTGCGGCAGCAGCCGACGCGTCGCTGGCCAATAAGGGCAAGAGTGCCGCGGAAAACCCGACGGGGCCTGCGTTCATGATCTCGCCAGTGTCGGAGTCAACGTGTTCCGGCACATATCCCAGGCGCGCGGTAGCTTCAATCATGGGTTTGAAGTGGTTGAGCAAAACGCTGCGTTCGGGTGCGTCGGTCGCCAGCATGCCCACCCATAGATAGACACGAATAGCGTCGTAGCTACCCTGCGTGCTTTTCGCGTCGGGAAAAAAACCCTTTCCGGCCTGCCACATCAGCCAGTCGGGTGCGAAACCTTTGGGGGAGCCTTCGATCAGCGCGAGTTGGGAGTTTTTCGCGACTTCGGTCCACACCGGTGCTATGAAAGAAAATCTGCGCAACAGCTGCGGCGGCAGATAACTAAGGTTCAGGCGCCAGCCTTGACTGGATTCGAAACCGACATCCCCTGGCAGCAACATAAGGCCAAGACCCGGTAACTTACGCAGAGTTTGTGCGGCGCTACGCCATAGCAGGTGATTACCCAGGGCCAGATAATCCGGCCTGCTCCACAGACGGCCGGCTTCCAGCAAGCTGTAGGCAATCCACAGGTCGGCGTCGCTGGCGTTATTGCTGTCGAGCACGCCCCATTGACCGTTCTTGTCGCGTCCCCATTGCCAGGCAGGCAGGCGGGCGCCTAGATCGCCATCCGCCAGATTGTTGCGGGTCCAAGTCAACAACCGGTCAAAGCTTTTCCCATCGTTGGCGACCAGCGCGAAAAACAGCCCATAGCTTTGCCCTTCAGATGTCGTTATCTGCTGTGGGGAGGACGCGTCTATTACCCGTCCATCATCACTGATCAGGTGCTGTTTGAAATTTTCCCAGGCCGGCCATACACATTGGCTCGCTCCCTGTGCAGGCAATGCCAGCAGTGGCAAGAACGCTGCAAGGATTCGTGACCGGGCAATGTTCGCCGGCTTATTCTTCATATGCCAACCGGCGACGAGCCGCCCATTTCAAGATGCGCCAAGTCAGGAATGCACTGAGCAGTACGCCAGACACCGCCATGATCGCGAGCAGGACCGGGTGCTCGGATAACTTGAACCAGAGCAGCAGCCACCATGGCAGGCTGCCGACGTAATAGTGATCGCCTACCATGTGACCTTGAACGCCGCTGCTGCGAATCAACACCACCGAGCCGGCCACTGCGTCCAGCTTTCCGCTGTCATTGAGCGTCTCGCGCAATAACTGGTAGCCGGAGTCTTCGGTGGCCAGCAAGGCCACTATGCTGCGCTGTTCATGGAAAGGCGATTGCAGGCCGACAATTGCTGCAATGGGACCGGTGGCCGAAACTTCAACACGACTGGCTGCAGGTTTGCCCTCGTCCTTGATCTGCGACGAGCCAGGCCCCTGCATGTTCGCTTTCAACAAGCCGTTTCGGGAGCTGTCCAACAGCAGATTCATGTCGCGGTTATCGTGGATGTCAGGGGGTAAAGAACCGAGGATCAGCAAGTCTGCATCGCGCTTCGATACCTCGTCCCAATTATCGCTCAAGGTCAGGTTCATGGCGGGCAGGCCCGAGCGGGCGGAAATTCCGGCCACTGCTTCGAGGTACGTACTCAACTGCAGGGCATTGGGCTGTGGCGGCACCATTACCACGGTCTCGGAAAGATCCGCCATTCGGCTGAAGGGAAAGCCGCTGCGTGCGAACGCTGCCAGATCAGGCATGGCGATGAAATGGTGATAGCCCGACATATCGATCGTTGACTGATCGTCGATAACCGCTTGAGTGTCCACCGTTAACGAAGTCTGGCAGCGATCCCGCTGGGAACTGCTGGTGGTCGTGGCGAAGCTGAAATTGAACCGCAAGTTGTTGCGGTCGCCGATTTTCAGCGCAGGGACCGACAGATTTTCATTGGTGTTCGCCGACTCGCTGGACAACACGGCAAGGCGCAATTCTTCCAGTCGGTCATTGGTGTTGGCCAGCAGTGGCAGGCTGGTGATGAACTGATTGTTGAGGCTGATGTTCAGTCGCGAACCGTCATTGGAAGCCGATGGCGTGTAGCGATATTTGGTTTGCAGCGGAATGCCCTGGTTGCGCCAGACAAACAGATCCGGCGGCAAGTTGATATCCAGGCTGATCGGCAGCGGCTGCACGCCGCTGGTGCGCAACTGCTCTGGGTACTTGATCAGCTCGGCGAAGCGTACGGCACGATCCGTACGCATCCAGTTCGGAGCGTCATAGGGTTGGCGTGGTTGAATCTGCTGCACTTTGTCGATGACAACCCGCTCGCCTCGAAACAGATCACCACCCAATACCAACGCTTGTGCGGCGGCGGCCAGGTCGGCCTCGTCGCGGCCCAGCACCAGCAACACCTTACTGTAGTGATCAGTCGGGTTGTCGATTATCTGCACCACCGGTGCCTCAACCGGCGGGAACTGCTTCATGTCGGCGAGGAACGCCGGGCGATGATTGTTGGTGGCAAACACAATGGATGCGGTGACAGGCCTAGAGGCTGTTGCTGTGGGCAGTTGATCAAACAACACCGGGAATTCCGTGCCGCGCCACGCCGCCAGGCTACCGAAATACGAGGCTACGATACCCGCCGCACGCTGCTCGCCAAGCGTGGGAGAAGCTGCGAAAACCATGTTCAGAACGGGCTTGTCGTAGTCGCGCGCATCGTAGAAAGGCATCGGAAAATAGGCCAGATCGTTCTGTACGATCAACGCCTGCTCTTTCAGGGAAACCAGGCTGGCCCGGCTGATATTGACCCACAGCGCGCTATTGGAAGGCTCTTCGCAAATGTCGGTGTAATGACCGACAAACTCCAACCGTATGCGGTTGAAGTCGCTGATCAGGCGCGGATCAAGATCAACCTGACGAACAGTCTTTTTGCCCAATTGCTCCTTGTCGATGGGGATCACGTTCATCAACACGTCGTTGAGGTAAACCCGCAGGTGCGACAGCGTTGGCAGGAGTGCCGGCGATGGCGTGTACTCAAGTTGTAGCTTTGCATCGTTGGCGATGCGATCGCGCCGCATGGTGAATTCCAGCTGATCGGTGTTATGCGTGCCTAGTAACAGGCTGTCAGCCACACGCCCCAGCTCTGTGAAATTACGCGAAACGTCCCAGCTCGGCACGCTGGTCACTGTTGCCGGTACCGACACTGGCACCGGTGGCTGCCCCTTGGAAGTTTGCTCTTTGACGGGCTGCGCCTGAGCGCAACTCATTGCCAGTGACAGCAGGCTGACCAGCGTGAAACTGAAATAGCGACTCATGGTGCGCATACCGATCGAGAAGTTGGAGAAAGAGGGGGCGCTTTGGCGAAGCGCGGCATATAGCTGATCAGCCAAGCGAGCACACGCACGAACGGTCGGAACAGGGTGCGTGTCCAGGCGGGCAGGTATTGATACAAGCGGTAATAGCCGGTGGCGCCAAGACGCAGCACATCGATGAAACTGTGCAGCGGCCGGTCTGGAGCGAAGTCTTCATTCCAGTTCAGCCAGGCGTCGGCCCGGGAAAAAGTGCATTGCACGTAGTCGATTTTCTGTTGCGCAGTCAGCTCGTTGAGCGCGATGCCAATAAAGTTTTTATGGCTGCGGCTGACGATACCCGAGAAAAGGAACTCCCGTTCTCCACGCTGCATCAGCAGGGAAACCCGCTCGCCGATTGGCAAGGAAAGCTCAACGTCCAGTTGGACGCCGGTACCACCGTCGGAGTAATCCACCAACAAACAGGGATAGAAGCGCCCGTTTTGCAGACGTATCGCCGCTGGCAGTTTGGCCTGCACACGGTGGGTCTCGCGCACCTGACGTACTTCAGCGGCGATTGCCACGGCAGCGCCCACGATCAGCAGGTTGTAAATGACCCACAGGCTGCTGACCAGCGTGGTACCGATTTCATTGGTTGGCCCGTAAAACAAACGCCATACCGCAAAGCACAGGCCAGCAATATTCATCACCGCCAACACCAGATACGGTCTGGCGATACCCCAGTCGAACTGGTTCTCGGTCATCAAGCCGCCTTTGGCGGTCACGTTGAACTTGCCTTTTTTGGGATTGAACAGCGCGACGGTGGTTGGCCGCGCGATGTACCAGGCCAGCACCGTTTCATAGACCTCTCCCCAGAACGTCAAGCGGTGCTCTCCCTGCATGCGTGAGTTGGTCAGGCTGGCGTGAACCATGTGTGGAATCACATACAGCATGATCATCAAGGCCGGCGCGTAGATGATGTAGGCGTGCATCAGCAGGAACGCCAAAGGCGCAGTAAGGAATACCAGACGCGGCAGGCCCGCCAGAAAGTGCAGCATGGCGTTGGCATAGCAAATACGTTGAAAGATCGTCAGGCCTTTGCCCAGCAACGGGTTGTCGGTGCGGAAAATCTGAGCCATGCCCCGCGCCCAGCGAATGCGCTGACCGATGTGTGCCGACAGGCTTTCAGTGGCCAGCCCTGCGGCCTGGGGAATTCGCACGTAAGCCGAGTTCCAGCCTTTTCGGTGCAGGCGCAGCGCGGTATGGGCGTCTTCGGTGACGGTTTCCACGGCGAAGCCGCCGATTTCATCGATCGCCGAACGCCGTAGCACGGCACATGAGCCGCAGAAAAACGCGGCATTCCACATGTCGTTGCCATCCTGTACCAAACCGTAGAACAACTCGCCCTCATTGGGCCGGCGCCGGAACGTGTCGAGGTTACGTTCAAAAGGGTCCGGCGACAGGAAGTGATGCGGTGTTTGCACCAGTGCCAGCTTGGGGTCACGCAGGAACCAGCCCACCGTAAGTTGCAGGAATGAACGTACCGGCACGTGATCGCAGTCGAAGATTGCCACTAACTCGCCATCAAGCTGCTTCAGGGCCTGATTGAGATTGCCAGCCTTGGCATGTTTGTTGTCGTTACGGGTGATGTAATTCACGCCGGCCTGTTCAGCAAACAGGCGGAATTCTTCGCGCTTTCCATCATCAAGTATCGAAATACGCAATTTGTCGTGAGGCCAGTCGATACCAAGGGCCGCATACACGGTGCTGCGCACGATGGACAGGTCCTCGTTGTATGTCGGAATCAGGAGATCAACCGTAGGCCACGACCGTGTATCACGTGGCAGTTGCGCCGGAGGGCGATTTAACGGCCAGCAGGTCTGGATGTAGCCCAGTAACAGCACCAGCCAGGAGTAGGTTTCCGCAATCAGCAACAGCACACCGCAAGCCAGATCCAGCGGACTGTCCCAGTTCAGGGTCGCGGTATAGCGCCACCACAGGTAGCGGCAGGAAACGATGATCGACAGCATGATCAGCAGCAGCGTCGGAAAACGGCCCGGTACGCGCCGGATCACCATCGCCACTGCCCACAGCAAAATCACAAAAACCAACTGCGATACGTAGTTGAAGGGCTCGGTGATACACACCACCACGAGGACCAACCCGACTGCAGCACAGATATAGTCAAGCCAATGTTTATGGCGAGGATCAAGGTTGCGCCGCCACCGGGCGCCGCGATGCATGAGCTTGCTCTCATTGGCTTGCCGGGGCAGCTCTGTGAGAAACGTGCCTATGCGACTCCACAATCGCTGGTTCGACTGACCTACATGGCGCGCCCATTGCGGTGCAGTGCGCCGCCGGGCTTTCGGCCAAGGGCGAAATACCAGCAACCACAAGCTTTGCAGGGCAATACGCAAAGGGTCTCCAGCACTTGGCACCTTGCCGGCCAAATGCGGATACCATCGTTGGCGTTGCGCGATGAGGCGCTGCCAGACCGGCGACTCCAGTCGCAAGAACAACCAGGCCATGGCGGTGAATGAGGCTAGCCATAAAGCTGTCAGTGGGTGGCAGTCGTAACGACGACGCAGTTGCAGGTAAGGAAACCAGTGCTCGATCATGCCATCTCTCGGCGTCGTGCCAGGCACCATGTCGCCAGGCTCAATGCATCTTGCGCCGCAAGGCTTTCCGGCGCGTATTGTCCTACTGGCTGCTTGAATGCAAATGCTTCGCGCATAGCCTCATCGGCGTGCACCGTCAGCGGTAAGAGACGAGTTGCATAGTATTGTCGCCAGATGAGCAACAAATCGCGCTGTAACTGGCTGCCCGGATCGAAGCGGTTTACCAGCACTGGATTGCTGCCCGCCTGCAACAGCAGCACATGACAAGCCGCATCTGCCTCGGCCACCTGGATCGGGAGCAAGCAAGGACCAATGGTCCCGTGCCCCGGCAAGCGTTGTGGTACATCAAACAGCAGCCAGTCATAGTTTGCCGCCAGACTCGCCTGACGCCGTACCCACATCTGGGAGTCATGGATCAGTTGCTGCTCGATGCTCATGGACTCCTGTGTACTCAGGCGACCATAAGGCAGTATGTGGAGCGTCGGCGTCAGGCCCCACGCCTGCTTGTACCAGTCCTGGCCATCGAGCATCGCTCGCGCCCAGCCCGATTTCCCGCAATCCTGCAGATTGAAATGAAGGGACAGTAGATTTTCCGGGGACATGTCGATCAGCAATACGCGCTCACCGAGGCTTTCCAGGGCATAGCCGAGCGCCGCTATCAACGAAGTAGTGCCGACTCCCCCACGAACCCCGCGCATACTCAGCGATGTCACTTAAGCGCTCCGAACTTACCTTGTTGCACTGGCTGGACCACTGGCAAAGGCACCTGGTCACCCTGCTCGTCAGTGATAGGGAAATCAGCCAGCAACGGCCAGCGCTTGAGCGCCCTGCTTAATTCAAGCTGTGCCGAAACATCGACGTATTCCAGGCTCGGCAGGCGCAGTTCGACTTTAAGCCGTGCAATATCATCGGTCCGTTCGTTGCGCGAAGGCGCTGGGTGCTTCAGTTGAATTTTTGCGGGTAAGGAAGCCATGCTCCATTCTCCTTGATCCGAACATAAGGCTTGCCGGCGTAGTCGAGGACAACAGTTCCAGCGTTTTCCGAGACCGCCGGGGTTTGGGGCAGATTGGTCAGCAGTGCCTGCCAGTCCGGGCCCAACCCTTCACCTTGCGCAGGCGCGGTGTACAAGCGAGAAATGATTTCCGACAGGGCCAGATAACTACTTGGCTCTTTGACGAGGATCGGCTCCGATCGCGGGTTCCTGCCCATACCCACTAACTTGATGCCGACCGGCACATGGGTAATCGACGGACTCGGGATTTCCCGCATTCCGGAAATCTGCATGCGGTCACCGTGCAAGGCCGCGCCATGCTCGGGCACGATCACCACCGCCACCCGACGTCCGCTCTTCGCCAGCGCTTTGAGGAACGCGTCCAAATCATCTATCAAGGTTTGAGCGCGCACTTTGTAATCGGCGCTCTTCGTGCCGCCATCGAGAGTCAGGGCGCGGTTGCCGTCATGCAGCGTCGTGGTGTTGTAGAACAGCGCCACCCTCGAATCGCTCTGCCCCTCGCGATGCTGCCACCATTTGTCCAGAACCTCACGATCACGCCAGATCGAGGAACCGTCGAAAGCTACCAGGGTGCGCGGCAGATTGGTGATATTGACCTGCGGCCCCGGCAACGATCCCTGGGCACGAACTTCGTCGATAAATCCTTCGAACTGACCCGTATGGTTGAGCATGACTTCACTGCTGAAGCCCAATTTGCGCAGATCATCCATGAGCAGGCATTGTTCGGGTGCCACGTCGTAAAGCTTGCTATGAGATTGCTGACCGCAGCTGGCGCGCAGCAACCTGATAGCAGCTGGCCCGCTGTAAGATGTAGCCGAATTGAAGTTCTCGAACACCACATCCATCTGCTGCAACAAGCTGTTGTCATGTAAACCAACTGCATCCAGATCGTCCCATGCCATTGAACAGATATTGATGAGCAGCAGGTCAAACGGTTGAGCAGCCGATTGCGACGGTTGGAATGCCACTTGCCGACCGGCCTCGGTGTTGTAGAAATTTTGCAGATAAGCATCGAGCGTCGGACTATCCGGCTCTGCGCTGACGATCGGCGTACCTGCGGAGACGGGTGCCTGCGCGGTGCTTTGTGGGACAGGGGCATGCATTGCCATAAGCCCAGCTCCGCCTAGCCAGGCGAAACCGGCCAGCGTCAAGGTTGTCAGGCGCAACCACTGGTGCACGAAGAAATACGCCACCACCAACAATAGCAATGCGCCGCAAAGGTTTGGATCAATGAAACGACCGGCCAGATCAAGCAGATAATCCCCAGTGAAATTCAGCACGCCAGGCTGGTCCAGCAACCGGCTAAAAGGTGGCAGCCAAGTGTCTTGATAGAACAACGCCACACTCAACGGTATAGCGATCAACGTGCGTAGCAGCGACACGTAACGATTGTGCAGCGGCACCAATAATACGGCGGCAAACACCAGGTTCGGCAGGAGCTGCAAGTTCAGGTGACCGCTCCAAAGAAGCGCCAGCTTGATGAGGAAATAAAGGTTCCACAGTCCCAGGCCTGGCCAGGTCCACGCGGTTTTCATTGATGTCGGCTTTACCTCGAATCGCTCAGGGCTGTTCATGTACATCACTCGCAACGGGTGCTACAGGCTTGCGCCGACGCACACCCCTCGTCTGCAGGTAGCGGGGTGATAAATATCGTTGAAGTTCGCGATTGATACGCTTTGAGAGACTGCGCAGCACAAGCATTAACGCTACGGTCATGAGGCAACTTCCCGCGATGACCTGTAGCAATTGGGTGTAATTCATGGGCAAGGCTCCGACAGCGGCAACGTAATGCGTTGCGGTGCGTAGCCGCTTTGGCTGATGGCGCGCGTCAAATCAGCGGTGACTTGACCGGTGGCCATACGTGAAACCTCAAGATTGTGGGGGGCATCGATGAAATCCCGACGCGGCAGGACGTCCGCACTGGAAAGCACCTCGCAATCGCTGAAAATATCCCGCCACGGCAAACGGCAGATGTTTCCCAGCGCAGGCTCCAGTCCGTCGGCACGGCATGCGAACAGGAAGAGATAAAACACACCATCAAGAACGCAGGCGACATCGCCAAAGCGGCGCAAGGTGATCTGGCTCAAGTATTGGTCGATGTTCAGGTCGCCCCGCGGGCGTAGTCGCAATAATTGATGGGCCAGCTCGCCTGAAGCACCGCTGTAGACCTCATCAAGCAGGTCGATAAAGTCACTTGGCGGCAATATCCCGCGCCGCGCTGGAGGACGCAGTCGTGCAAACAGCGACTGGATGTCAGGAGTCTGACGATGGCGCCAGATCTGGCCTTGGGCGCTTTCTACCATGCTGAGAAAGTTCGCCAGCGTGGTTTTGGCAGGCACGATCAAGTTGGCTCCGCACGTCAGTAACAGACGCTCGTCGCGATAGCGCAGGCAGGCTTCTATTTCCCGCACAATAATCTTCAAGGCGGCACCGCATTGCTCGCGCAACTTGTGTAATTGCCGAGCCAGGGGTTCTACATCCTGGTTACTTTCCAACGTGACGATCACGCAAGCGGCACGCGCGTGGGAAGCCTGCTGCAGTAGATCGACGCGGTGTTCGAAAACGCGCCATTGCTCTGATAACGGTGCCGTCCCCTCCAGAGCTGAACGCTCGGTCAAGTAAATGCGTTGGTCGTCGGTACGGGTTTGTGAGGGACCGGAAAGCTGCGAATCACTCAGGGAAAAACCGCTGTCGCTCGCTTGCAGGTCAAATGCCTGAGCGGCGCAAACACCCAATTGGCTGTGCCAGAAGTTCAGTTGGTAATGAATAGCGCCATCTTGGCGATACAGTTGTGCCAAACCGGAAAGTTGCTCGTTGAGACTGGACAGGCGCTGATGTAAAAGGGGCGCTTGACCGCTGCACAGTACTAGCAGCGTGCAATCAATGCTCAACAGCCATTGACGGGTACTTTCGCACCAGCGTTGTAACTGATTAGTGCTGAGTGCTTCCAGATGGACCGAGTTCAACATCAATACGAGATGGCTGCCGCGCGCGATTTTGGTTCGCTGTAAATCCAAGGCCAGGGACGTAAAGGCAAGACGAGCAGACGCATCGTGAGGCATGCAAAACAGGCGCAACTCCGATGGGCCGCAATCCTCAGCCATGGAGTCGACGACAGTTTGAGGTTCGATGCCGCTGCATACCAACGTGGCAATATGTTCTTGCGACAGGCCCGATAAAAATTGACGAGCCAAAATTTCTGCATCAGTTGCAAGGTCCAGGGTGACCCAATATAACCGCCCCTGGCGCAGCAACATTTGCTCATCCTGCAGATGCCGGATGGCTAACGTGACATGACCCAACGCCTTCTACTCCAACTGTCCGAATGCACCAAAACTCAGCCAGAACGGTTAGGTATCGGCAAAATTTAAAGGCCGCTCACTAAGAGACAAAGGTACCTGGCGCTGCATTCGCCTAGACACCGGTCTCATTAAGATGATGAAAATCACTCTCGGGCGAGTAACCCGGAAAGAGCTGTCATGGGGCCAGTCAAAATATGGGCCATTTGCAGCGCGCAGATGATGGGATATCAAGCTGTCTGTGTCAATATTTTGTAACTAACAACATGTGTAGCGAATGGCCAGTAAAAATATGACATGTTTTTGGCGTATTAGGCACTTGTCCTGATCAGCGCTCCTAGATGATTGAATCCTGTGTCAGCCAATTGGCGAACTGGGAAGGAAGACGCTAAATCTGGTCATAAAATGGACTGTGAAATCAAAAAAAGCATTCAAGTAGACTTACGTCCATCTGACAGAAGGAGTTACCAACGATCAAAGGGCTGAAGAAGCAGGCAATAAAAGCCATATGTATATTCTATAAAGATATTTAAATTTACTTTCTTATACCTATAAAGTCACTCTCCTGCGTACCTGCCGACCAATCGGCGCGCCGCACGACACGAACCAACACGGGACCTCCGTGAGTTTCTGATCGACGCGCGCGCCTTTGAGCGTGCCGTGCGTGGGAGTGATTTATGTCTGCAGCTTCACCATCGCCAAGCATCGCGCCACAATCTTTCGACATCCGCCCGTTCAGCGGTGCGGTGGGCGCCGAAATCATCGGCCTCGATTTGTCCCGCCCGGTCAATGACCAGGACTTCGCGCGCATTCACCGCGCGCACCTGAATCATCACGTGGTGGTGTTCCGCGACCAACGCATTACCCCCGAACAGCAAATCGATTTCAGCCGCCGTTTCGGTGTGCTGCAGATCCATGTGCTCAAGCAATTCCTGCTGGCCGGGCACCCGGAAATCCTCATCGTTTCCAACATTATCGAAAACGGCCAATCCGTCGGCCTGGGGGACGCCGGCAAGTTCTGGCACTCCGACCTTTCCTATAAAGAACTGCCAAGCCTGGGCTCGATGCTGTATGCCCAGGAACTGCCGTCCGAAGGCGGCGACACGCTATTCGCCGACATGCACAAAGCCTGGGACAGCCTGCCCGAGGCATTACGCAAAGCCGTTGAAGGTCGCTCGGCGGCGCACTCCTATACGGCGCGCTACAGCGAGACCAAATTCGAAGGCAACTGGCGCCCGACCTTGACCCCGGAACAACTGGCCCAGGTTGCCGAAGTCATTCACCCGGTGGTGCGTACCCACCCGGAAAACGGCCGCAAGGCGCTGTTCGTCAGCGAGGGTTTTACCACCCGTATCGTTGGCTTGCCGGAAGACGAGAGCAAGCATTTGCTCGACGAGCTCTACGCCCACAGCGTGTTGCCGCAAAACATCTACCGCCACCAGTGGCAGCCCCATGACCTGGTGTTCTGGGACAACCGATCGCTGATCCACCTCGCCGCCGGATGCCCCAGCCATCTGCGCCGCAAGCTGTATCGCACCACCATCCAGGGCGACGCGCCATTCTGATTTGTCGGAGATTTGACCATGTCCAAACGTCTACCCTTTGCACCGCTGGCCGCAGCAATCGGCCTGGGGTTCAGCCTGATCGCCGGCAGCCTGGTCGCACCGACCGTGGCCCAGGCCGAAGGTGAAATACGCATCGCCGAACAGTTCGGCATCGTTTACCTGCTGCTCAACGTGGTGCGCGATCAGAACCTGATCGAGAAGTACGGCAAGCAGCAAGGCATCGACATAAAGGTCGACTGGACGCAGCTCTCCGGTGGTGCCGCGGTCAACGATGCGCTGCTCTCCGGCTCCATCGATATCGCGGGTGCCGGCGTCGGCCCGCTGCTGACTATCTGGGACCGCACCCACGGCAAGCAGAACGTCAAGGCCGTGGCCTCCCTGGGCAACTTCCCGTACTACCTGGTCAGCAACAATCCCAAGGTCAAGACCATTGCCGACTTCACCGAGAAGGACCGTATCGCGGTACCGGCGGTGGGCGTGTCGGTGCAGTCGCGCTTCCTGCAATATGCCGCCGCCAAGCAGTGGGGCGACAAGGAATTCAACCGCCTCGACAAGTACACCATCGCCGTGCCGCACCCGGATGCCACGGCAGCGTTGATCGCCGGCGGTACCGAGCTGAGCGGGCACTTCTCCAACCCGCCATTCCAGGATCAGGCGCTGGCCAATCCAAACGTGCATGTGGTGCTCAACACCTATGATTTGCTGGGCCCGAACTCACCGACTGTGTTGTTCGCCACCGAAAAATTCCGCAATGAAAACCCGAAAACCTACAAAGCCTTCATCGACGCGCTGACTGAAGCGGCGACCTTTGCCCAGAACGATAAGGGCGCGGCAGCGGACACCTACATTCGCGTCACCAAGGCCAAGATCGACCGCGCCGAGCTGCTGAAAATCATTGACAACCCGCAGTTCGAATTCAGCGTCACGCCGAAAAATACCTACCCCCTGGCCGAGTTCCTCTACCGCGTGGGCGCGATCAAAAACAAGCCGGATTCGTGGAAGGACTACTTCTTCCAGGACGCCAAACCGCTGCAAGGGAGCTGACCGACATGAACGCCCCTTTGCAAGGCCACACGGTCAGCAAGCCGAACGCCTGCGCCCAAGCGCTGTTGTCGGTGGATAACGTCAGCCTGGAATACCGCACGCCCCAGCGGGTGGTGCGTGCCACGCATCAGGTCAGCTTCGAGATCGATCCTGCGGATCGCTTTGTGCTTCTTGGGCCGTCCGGGTGCGGCAAATCGACATTGCTCAAGGCTGCCGCGGGATTCATCCAGCCAGTCGAAGGCGAGATCCGTCTGCAAGGCCAGCGCGTCCATGCGCCAGGACCTGACCGGATCGTGGTGTTCCAGGAATTCGATCAACTACCACCGTGGAAAACCGTCAAGCAGAACGTGATGTTCCCGCTGCTGGCTTCTAAAACCCTCAAGCGCAAGGAAGCCGAAGAACGGGCGTTGCACTACCTGGACAAGGTCGGTCTGGCGGCGTTTGCCGATGCCTATCCGCACACCCTGTCAGGCGGCATGAAGGCGCGGGTTGCCATCGCCCGGGCCTTGGCAATGCAGCCGAAAATCCTCTTGATGGACGAACCCTTCGCCGCGCTCGACGCCCTGACCCGACGCAAAATGCAGGAAGAATTGCTGCTGCTCTGGGAGGAAGTGCGCTTCACATTGCTGTTCGTCACGCACTCCATCGAGGAGGCGTTGGTGGTGGGCAATCGCATCCTGCTGCTGTCGCCGCATCCGGGGCGCGTGCGTGCCGAAGTCCACAGCCATCAGTACGACTTGCACAGCCTGGGCGGCGTGGCATTCCAGGAGTCGGCGCGGCGCATCCATCGCTTGTTATTCGATGAAGGCCAGTCGCCGGGAACCGAGCGCGAGCTGGATTTCGCCGACATCCGCATTGCTTATTGAGCCAGTTTGAGAGGAGGGCCCGATGAGCCATTTATCATCCCCGCGTGAAGAGTTCGAAACGGTTTTGCAGCCACTCACCAGCGTACCGCTGGAACGCGAGCTGCCGCTTGGCCAGCGCCTGTGGCAACAGGGTTGGCTGCGCAAAAGCCTGATCCTGATTTTGCTCGCCGTACTCTGGGAAGCCGTTGCCCGTTATCAGAACAACGATCTGCTGCTGCCAAGTTTTGTGCAGACCACGCATGCGCTGTACGACGGCCTGCTCAGCGGCGAATTGCTGGGTAAAGTGTGGATTTCCCTGGTGGTGCTGCTCAAGGGCTACCTGATCGGCATCGTCCTGGCCTTCGCCCTGACCACCTTGGCGGTGTCGACCCAATTGGGCCGCGACCTGCTTAGCACCCTGACCTCGATGTTCAACCCGTTGCCGGCGATTGCGCTGCTGCCTCTGGCGCTGCTGTGGTTCGGTCTGGGGCAGAACAGCCTGATCTTCGTACTGGTGCATTCGGTGCTCTGGGCCCTGGCGCTCAATACCTACGCAGGCTTTCTCGGCGTCTCGGAAACCCTGCGCATGGCCGGGCGCAACTACGGCCTCAAGGGCCTGCGCCTGGTGCTGTTCATCCTGATCCCGGCGGCGCTGCCATCGATCCTCGCCGGCTTGAAAATCGGCTGGGCCTTTGCCTGGCGCACGTTGATCGCTGCCGAACTGGTGTTTGGCGCGACCAGTGGCAAGGGTGGGTTGGGTTGGTACATCTTCCAGAACCGTAATGAGCTGTACACGGACAAGGTGTTTGCCGGGTTGGCGGTGGTGATTCTGATTGGGTTGCTGGTTGAGAATCTGGTGTTTGATACGTTGGAGCGGGTGACGGTGAAGCGGTGGGGGATGCAGCGCTGATCCGTTGAGTCTGCCTGTCAATGATTTGCTAGCATTGTGCCTGAATCAATCCTGATAAGGCACGCGTGCTCTCCATGCAACTACCAGATATGAACCTGTTGGTCGCCCTCGACGCCTTGCTCGACGAGGGCAGTGTGGTGGGCGCCGCGCGGCGAATGAATCTCAGCCCGGCGGCCATGAGCCGCACCCTGACGCGTATCCGCGAAGCCATCGGTGATCCGATCCTGGTGCGAGCCGGCCGTGGTCTGGTGCCGACGCCAAAGGCACTTGAATTACGCGAGCAGGTACGCGACGTAGTAGAGCAGGCCGCGCACTTGTTCCACTCGGCCAGGGTTGTGGACCTGGGCAGCCTGCGCCGGCGCTTCAGTATTCGGGCCAACGATTTTTTCATCGGCATCTATGGCGGCAAGCTGTTCGACACCATGGAGCGTCAGGCCCCGCACTGCGAATTACGTTTTGCGCCAGAGGGCGATGGCGATGATGAGGCCTTGCGAGAGGGTCGCATCGATCTGAGCGTCAGCAACAACCGGCCGTTGATGCCGGAAGTGAAGGTGCAGAATCTGTTCTCCACCCAGTTTGTCGGCCTGGTGCGCGAGGATCACCCCTTGCTCGATCAAGAAATCACCGCAGAACGTTTTGCTGGCTATTCACATATCAGCATGTCCCGTCGCGGGATCGCTCGCGGGCCGATCGATGCGGCGCTCAACGCCCTGGGCCTGGAGCGGCGAGTGGCGGTGATTGCGCCAAGTTTCCACGCGGCGATGTTTGCCTTGCCCGATTCCGACCTGATTCTGCCGGTGCCCAGGGAGACGCTGTTGAGCGTGCGTCGACTGGGGCTGAAATTACGCTCGTTCACCTTGCCCATTCCATTGCCGACCATCGTGCTTAACCAGGCCTGGCACCCGCGCTTCGACAATGACCCCGCTCACCGCTGGCTGCGTGAAACGCTGAAAGCTTGCTGTGACGAGACGTGGTTGGCAGCGCAACCGGTGGTGAGTTGAACGAATGAACCTGTGGGAGCGAGCCTGCTCGCGATAGCGGGGTGTCAGTCAACGGTGATGGTGAATGTTACAACCCTTTCGCGAGCAGGCTCGCTCCCACAGGTTCTGCAGCATTGCGTGTAACGCACTTATAACCTGTCGATAAGTCAGTTTTCGTCAGGTCACACGCTTCATAGAATGTTTCGGACTTCAAATCCCGGAGCTCGCAACAATGACTTCCATCACGGTCACGGCACCTCTCGCCGCGACCATCCCGACGGCCGCCACACCACCGGTTTTCGGCCCGCGGATCATCATCGGCCTGGTTGGCGTGTTGCTGGCAGTGCTGGTGTCGGGCCTGAACGAGATGGTGACCAAGGTTGCCCTGGCCGATATCCGTGGCGGGTTGGCCATCGGTTACGACGAAGGCACCTGGCTAGTCGCTTGCTATGCCGCGACCTCGGTGGCTGCCATGGCGTTTGCGCCTTGGTGTGCCGTCACGTTCTCGCTGCGGCGCTTCACCCTTTACGCCATCAGTGCCTTCACGCTGTTGGGGGTTTTGTGCCCGCTGGCGCCGAACTACGAAAGCCTGCTGGTCCTGCGCACGTTGCAGGGGCTGGCCGGTGGCGCGCTGCCGCCGATGCTGATGACCGTTGCCCTGCGTTTTCTGCCAGCCAACGTAAAGCTCTACGGATTGGCTGGTTATGCCCTGACGGCCACTTTCGGCCCGGGCCTGGGCACGCCACTGGCAGGCCTCTGGACCGAGTATGTGGGCTGGCAGTGGACCTTCTGGCAAGTGGTCGTACCCTGCTTGATTGCCCTGGTCGCGGTTGCCTACGGCATACCCCAGGACCCGCTGCGGCTGGAGCGTTTCAAACAGTTCAACTGGCGTGGTTTGCTGTTGGGTTTTCCGGCGATCTGCATGCTGGTGATTGGCATCTTGCAGGGCAATCGGCTGGACTGGTTCGAGTCGAGCCTGATTGTTGGATTGCTGGTGGGCGGTACGCTGTTGCTGGTGCTGTTTTTAATCAACGAGTGGTCGCAGCCGATTCCGTTTTTCAAGATGCAGATGCTCGGCATCCGCAACCTGTCGTTCGCGCTGGTCACCCTGGCCGGCGTGCTGGTGGTGTTGCTGGCGGTGGTAGTAATTCCTTCCAGCTATCTGGCGCAGGTTCAGGGGTATCGCCCGGTACAAACTGCACCCATCACCCTGCTGGCGGCGCTCCCGCAATTGATAGCGCTGCCGTTGGTCGCTGCGCTGTGCAACCTGCGCTGGGTCGATTGCCGCTGGGTATTGGGGATCGGCCTGAGCATGCTGGTGTTGTCCTGCATCGGCGGTTCGCAGTTGACCTCGGCGTGGATTCGCGACGAGTTCTATGTCCTGCAACTGCTGCAGATCTTCGGTCAACCCATGGCGGTCCTGCCGCTGCTGATGCTCTCGACTGGCAGCATCAACCCCATGGACGGGCCGTTTGCGTCGTCCTGGTTCAACACCGTGAAAGGCCTGGCAGCAGTGGTCGCCACCGGCGTGCTGGAAACCCTGACCACGCAGCGCCTGCATTTTCACTCGACCATGCTGGTGGACCGTCTCGGCAACTCTCCCCTGGTCGACAGCGACGCCCCGGGCCTTGCCCACCGGCTGCATGAGCAGGCCGTGGTGCTGGCCGCCTCGGACCTTTACCTGTGCATGGCCGGCGTCGCATTGGCGCTGATCCTGCTGATTTTCTGGCTGCCGACGCGGATCTATCCGCCCCGTGCGCCGACTTGAACGCATCACTGAAACAGAAGGTTTTCATGACGACTCAATCCAAGCAAAAAGTAGCTGTTGGCGTCGCCGTCGTGATCGCGACGGGCGTACTGATTTATCTGCTGGCGCCCGGCCTGTTTGGCCAGCGCACAGAGCAGAGCACCAATGATGCCTATGTCTCGGCTGACTACACACTGGTGGTGCCGCGCGTTGCCGGGTTCATCAAGCAAGTGCTGGTGGAAGACAACCAGCAGGTCAAGGCCGGGCAACTGCTGGCGCTGATCGATGATCGCGACCTGCGCGCCGCCGCCGAAGCGGCCGCCGCCGAAGCCGTGGTGGCTCAGGCGCAACTGCAAAATGCCCGGGCGACGCTTGAGCGTCAGGCCTCGGTGATCGCCCAGGCACAGGCACAGGTAGTGTCCGCCAAGGCTGAAATAGCCTTCGCTCAACATGAACTGAACCGATACGACCACCTGGCCGGGGTCGGTGCCGGCACGGTGCAGAATGCTCAGCAAGCGCGCACGCGCATCGATCAGGCTACTGCCCGGTTGGCCAATGTCACGGCGGTGCTGGCGGCGGAGCGCAAGCAGGTGGATATCCTTACGGCCCAGCGTGACGGAGCAGAAGGTGGGTTGAAACGGGCGCAGGCAAAGCTGGAAATCGCCAGTTACGAACTGTCTTACACACGTATTACCGCGCCGCAGGATGGCATGGTCGGTGAGCGCGCGTTGCGTGTCGGGGCCTATGTCACGCCGGGCAGCAAACTGCTCGCCGTGGTACCGCTGGCGCAAGCCTATGTGGTGGCCAACTTCCAGGAAACCCAACTGACGAATGTGCAGCCAGGGCAGGACGTGCAGGTGCGTGTCGACACCTTTGGCGGCGCAGCGCTGAACGGCCGGGTCGAGAGCATCGCACCGGCCACCGGCGTGACCTTTGCTTCAATCAAGCCGGATAACGCGACGGGCAACTTCACCAAGGTGGTGCAGCGGATTCCGGTGAAGATCGTGCTGGAACCGGGTCAGCCGTTAGCCGAACGGTTGCGGGTGGGGATGTCGGTGGAGGCGAGTATCGATACGGCTGGTGCGAAGGCCAATGAGGTTGCGCAGCGATGAGTATCTTCGTTGATTGCGATCCCCTGTGGGAGCGAGCCTGCTCGCGAAGAGGCCATCCGTCTCGACTCACCCTTTGTGCCTTGCTCGTGATGAGCCTGTCAGCCTGCACCGTAGGCCCTGACTTCCAAAAACCTCAGGCACAGCAAGTCACCGAGTGGGCGAAACCATCCAAGGCCGCCGCCAGCCAGGCCAGTGAGGAGACGATGAACGAACGCTGGTGGCAAGTGTTCAACGATCCGCAACTCTCGGCCCTCACTCAACGTGCCCTGAGCGACAACCTTGACCTGAAACTCGCCAGCAGCCGCTTGCAACAAAGCCGTGCTTTACGCCAGGTGATCACCGCCGACCGCTATCCGAATACCGCCGCCACGGGTAGTTACGCCCGTAAACGCAACAGCGGCGAAGGCCTGAGCGATCCGTCGGGGCACAACGGCAATTCTGCATTCAGTCTCTGGGATGCCGGCTTCTCCGCCTCTTGGGAGCTGGATTTCTGGGGTCGCGTGCGCCGCGAAACCGAGGCCGCCAATGCCACCGTGGAAGTCGCCGAAAACGACCGTCGTGGTGTGCTGTTGTCGGTGCTGTCGGAAACCGCTCAGGACTACATTCAACTGCGCGGAGTGCAGAACACCCGTGCCGTTACCGAACAGAACCTCGAGGTCGCTCGGCACAGCCTGAAACTTTCGCAGCTGCGCCTGGCTGATGGTGTCGCAACGGACCTTGATGTCGCCGAAGCCGCCGCCCAGGTCGCGGCCATCGAGTCGCGCCTGCCAGCACTGGAGCAGCGCCAGGCCCAACTGATCAACGCCTTGAGCCTGTTGATGGGGGAACCTCCCCAGGCGCTGGCGGCCGAGTTATCCACTGACGCGCCGGTGCCGCAAACGCCGCGCCAGGTTGCCATCGGCCTGCCTTCGCAACTGGCCGAGCGCCGCCCGGACATTCGCCAGGCCGAAGCCCGCCTGCATGCCGCGACCGCGAGCATCGGCGTGGCCAAGGGGGATTTTTATCCACGGATTACCCTGTCAGGCAGCGTCGGTTCGCAAGCCATGCAACTGAGCGATTTCGGTTCCTGGGGTTCACGCACGTTCGGCATCGGCCCGCAATTCAGCCTGCCGCTGTTCGACGGCGGCCGCCTGCGCGGCGTGCTGAACCTGCGCGAAGCCCAGCAACAGGAAGCGGCCATCGCCTATCAGCAAACCGTATTGCGCGCCTGGCATGAAATCGACGACCAATTGAGCGCTTACAACGCCAGCCAACTGCGCCGCGACAGCCTCGCCGAAGCGGTACGCCAGAACCGTATCGCCCTGCAAACCGCGCAACAGCAATATGTCGAGGGCGTGGTGGACTTCGTCAACGTCCTTACCGTGCAAGGCGCATTGCTGGCGACCCAGGAGCAATGGGTGGAGAGTTCCACCGGCGTGTCGCTGGCAGCAGTCGGGTTGTACAAGGCACTGGGTGGCGGATGGGAGTCGGTTTATCCGCTGGCGGCGCAACGCTGACTCAAGGTTTAGCCGACAGATCCGCCATGCCCTTGAGCAATTCGATCGGCAACGGGAAGACAATGGTCGAACTCTTGTCCCCGGCGATCGAACTCAGCGTCTGCATATAACGCAGCTGCATGGCGCCGGGTTGGCGGCCGAGCATTTCGGCGGCTTGCATGAGTTTTTCCGACGCCTGCAATTCGCCTTCCGCGTGGATCACCTTGGCCCGGCGTTCGCGTTCCGCTTCTGCTTGTCTGGCGATGGCGCGGATCATCGATTCGTTGAGGTCCACGTGTTTGATTTCGACATTGGCAACCTTGATGCCCCAGGCGTCGGTCTGGGCGTCGAGTACTTGCTGGATGTCGATGTTCAGCCGTTCTCGCTCAGCCAACAGTTCATCAAGTTCGTGTTTACCGAGCACCGCACGCAAGGTGGTTTGCGCCAGCTGGCTGGTGGCCATGAGAAAATCTTCGACCTGAATGATTGCCTTCTGTGGATCAAGTACTCGGAAGTACAGGACTGCATTGACTTTGACCGAGACGTTATCGCGGGTGATCACATCTTGCGGCGGGACGTCGAGGACGATGGTGCGCAAGTCGACCCGGACCATTTGCTGGATCACCGGAATCAGCAGGATCAGGCCGGGGCCCTTGACCTGCCAGAAGCGTCCGAGCTGGAACACCACCCCACGCTCGTACTCGCGCAGGATGCGGAACGTCGCCCCCGCCAGTGCGATCAGCAGTAGCAGCAGCGCGACAAAACCGATTTGCAGACCCATGGCTAACCTCCAACCGTTACCGCGTCAGCCGCGGCCACTTCCAGCAACAATCCCTTGCGCGCCACCACCCGGACCTTTTGCCCGACCTGCAATGGCTGGGCGCTCGATACCTGCCAGTGTTCGCCCTGTAGATGCACCCAGCCCAGACACGCATCGCCGGCCTGCAAAGACAGCACCGGGGTCACGCTGCCCAACAGTCCGGCGTCACCGCTGACGGTGTGGCGCGGTCGGGTCTTGAGGGCGCGGATCAACAGGAATATCAAGAGCAGCGCGCTGAGCAGTCCCAGGCCGATCATCAACGGCACGGGCAGTTCGGCATTGGTCAGGATCACTGCGCCGATCACGAACATCACGATTCCGCCCAGACCGATCACGCCATAGTTGGGCAGCGCCGCCTCGGCGATTAAAAAAGCGATACCGAAAGTGATCAGCCAGATCCCCGCGGGATTGGAACCGGGCAGTTCGGCGGTGTCCGCAGCGATGGCGACTCCGCTCAATGCCAACAGCAACGCAAGCGCACAACAACGAGTGTTCACGTGACCCTCCAGGAGAGTCGCAGGTGGTTCTGTATACAGTCTAGTTGAGGCGCTGGTTGTATGAATTTTGCTCAGTTGTCGACCTGTCCGATGGGCGGAATTCCCGCTGGTTTGCCCCAGCGGGCCTAGACTTTTACTACGTACAAAAGTGTTAACCATCGTCCGCCAGGCGTTTCTGCGGACACCGAGGTGCATCATGCGTATGGCAAGAACCGTGCAGAAAAGCCTGGAGCAGGCTCAATGCGAATATGACATCGTCACCCATCCCCATTCGGCCAGCAGCCTCGAAACCGCACGGGTGGCGGGTATACCTGCAGAACGGGTGGCCAAGTCGGTCATTCTTGACGACCACCACGGGCATTACCTGATGGCCGTGCTTCCCGCCAGCCGTCACCTGGACTTGAGCAAAGTGCGCAGCACCGGTGAATGGCAGGTTTCCCGCGAGAGCAACCTTCCGCATCTGTTTGAAGACTGCGAACGCGGGGCCGTGCCGGCCCTGGGCGAAGCCTATGGACTTGACGTTGTCATCGACCCGCTGCTGACTCGACAGAAAGACATCTATCTGGAAGCCGGCAATCACATCAACCTGCTGCACATGGACATGCCGCAATTCCTGAAAATGGTGCCCCATGCAGAGGTGCGGGAGTTGAGTCATTGAGGATCGTTTCGTCAATGCTGTCGTCTTCACGAGCGGGCTCGCTCCCACAAGGTGAACGCCTTCCCTGTGGGAGCGAGCCTGCTCGCGATTGACCGCGCAGCGGTCCCTTTATCAGTTTTACTGGAGCCCGACATGGAAAACCCAACCCACAATCTTCCCTCCCTGTTCAAGCAACTCGGCCTGCCTGACGACGCCGAGAGCATCGACAAATTCATCACCACCCACTCACCGCTCAAACCGGACCTGCACCTGGCGGATGCTTTTTTCTGGAACCCGAGCCAGGCGGATCTGTTGCGCAATGAAATTCTGGAAGACGCCGATTGGGCGGAGGTGGTGGATCAGCTGGATGTGATGTTGAGGAAGGGGAGGGGAATGTAAAAAGCCGAAGATTTGTTTCAAAACTTGACTGAAAATCCCTTCCAATGCCATATTGATAGTTAGCAAACTAACAGTGTGTTTTCCCTCGTGCCGAATAACCTCGACGCTCTGCAAATGAACATCAGCAGCACCATGGTGGTGGCCGCCCGGCACTGGCGCAAAATCTGCCAGTCCACCCTGGCCAACTATGGAATTTCCGAAGCTTGTGCCGTCCCGTTACTGATGATCGGGCGTCTAGGCGAGGGCGTGCGGCAGGTGACGGTGGCGCAGGCGGCGGGGATGGAAAGCCCGTCCCTGGTACGTTTGCTCGATCAGTTGTGCCATGGCGGTTACGTCTGCCGCACCGCAGACGCCCAGGACCGGCGCGCCAAATGCCTGAGCCTGACCGCTACCGGTCGGACCCTGGTGCAAGCCGTCGAGGTTGAGTTGGTGCGTTTGCGTCATGAAGTCCTCGAAGGCATCGATCCGGCAGATCTTGAAGCGACGCTGCGCGTATTGAAGGCCTTCGAGTCGGCCAGTCATTTGCCGGTAACCAGCCCTTGAACGGTTTCTTTTCCGGTATGCCCCCGGCCCGGGACTGGTTCTACGGAGTACGCACCTTCGCGGCCTCGATGATCGCGCTGTATATCGCCTTGCTCATGCAAATGCCGCGTCCTTATTGGGCGATGGCCACGGTGTATATCGTTTCCAGCCCGTTTGTCGGCCCCACCAGTTCCAAGGCTTTGTACCGCGCAGTCGGCACTTTTCTGGGCGCCGCTGCGGCGGTCCTGTTCGTGCCGATGTTCGTGCAGAGTCCTTATGTGCTGGTGCTGGTCATCGCACTGTGGACCGGGATTTTGTTGTTCCTGTCCATGCATTTGCGCACCGCGAACAATTACGCCCTGATGCTGGCCGGCTACACCTTGCCTTTGATCGCCCTGCCGGTAGTGAATAACCCGTTGGCAGTGTGGGACGTGGCCGAAGCGCGCACAGAAGAAATTTTCCTCGGCATCGCCGTCGCTGCGGTGGTCGGTGCGATGTTCTGGCCGCGACGGCTGGCGCCGGTGTTCAACGATTCGGTGAGCAAGTGGTTTGCCGACGCGTCGAATTACAGCACGCGCTTTCTCGCCCGCAACGTGCAGCCCGAGGAGGTCAGCGCCTTGCGCGCCTCAATGGTCGCCACGTTCAATACCCTGGAACTGATGATCGGTCAGTTGCCCCACGAAGGCGCGCGTCCGCAAACAGTGCGCAACACCAAGGAGTTGCGCGGACGGATGATTCACCTGTTGCCAGTGATCGATGCCCTCGACGATGCGCTCTACGCGCTGGAAAGGCGCACCCCTGAGCTGGTGGACAAGTTCGCGCCATTGCTGGCCGCTGCCACTGAATGGCTCGATCACAAGAATGCTGATCCCGAGCGTTGGCAAGCGCTCAAAGACCAACTCGAAGCGCTGCAGCCCAGCACCGCAGTGCTGGATGATCGCAAGCAACTGCTGTTCTCCAACGCCATTTATCGCCTCGGCGAGTGGGTCGATTTGTGGCAGGACTGTCGCAGCCTGCAACACGCGATCCAGTGCGAAAGCCAGGACAGTTGGCGTGCGGTCTATCGGCATTGGCGCCTGGGGCGCCTGACCCCCTTTCTGGATCGTGGGCTGATGCTCTATTCCGCCGCTTCCACCGTCGCGGCGATCATTGTCGCCTCCGTGCTGTGGATTCTGCTGGGCTGGACCGATGGCGGCAGTGCAGTGATCCTGGCGGCAGTGGCGTGCAGCTTCTTTGCCTCGATGGATGACCCGGCACCGCAGATCTACCGATTCTTTTTCTGGACGGCGATGTCGGTGGTATTCGCCAGCCTTTACCTGTTTCTCGTCCTGCCCAATCTGCATGATTTCCCGATGCTGGTGCTGGCCTTCGCCGTACCGTTCATCTGCATCGGCACACTGACGGTCAAGCCGCAGTTTTACCTGGGCATGTTGCTGACGCTGGTCAATACCTCGTCGTTCATCAGTATTCAGGGCGCCTACGACGCGGACTTCCTCAGTTTCGCCAACTCCAACCTGGCTGGACCGGTGGGTTTGCTGTTCGCGTTCGTCTGGACCCTGATCGCCCGGCCGTTCGGTGCGGAGCTTGCGGCCAAACGCCTGACCCGTTTCGCCTGGCGCGACATTGTCAGCCTCACTGAGCCGGCCACGCTGGCCGACCATCGACGCCTGGGCGTGCAGGTCCTGGATCGACTGATGCAGCATCTACCGCGGCTGGCGGTGACCGGCCAGGACACCGGCATCGCCTTGCGCGAAGTTCGTGTGGCGCTGAACCTGCTTGACCTGCTGGCTTATACGCCGCGGGTTCACGGCGTTCCGCAGGCATTGCTGCGTCAGGTAGTGGCCGAGGTCGGCGAATACTTCAAGGCCTGCCTTAAGGCCGGCGAACGCCTGCCGGCGCCGAGTCCGTTGCTGATGACCCTCGACCGAACGCGCCGAGCGTTGGGCGGCGCGGGTGATGAAGAAACCCGCTTGCACCTGCTGCACGCCTTGAGCGGCTTGCGCCTGGCGTTGTTGCCCGGCGTCGAATTCGTCGGATCTGCCGAGCCCGAAGAACCGCTTCCCCATGGCATCGATGGAGCGCCTTTATGATCGGTGATCTGGATATCAGCGGGGTGTTTTTGCCTACGCTGCTGGTGCTGATGGGCATTACCTATGTGTTGTACCTGTTGGTGCACGGGGTGCTGACGCGCCTGCACTTTTACCGTCTGGTCTGGCACCGGGCATTGTTTAACGTGGCTCTCTACGCCTTGCTGCTTGGCGCCGTGGATTCACTCAGTCGATACCTGATGACATGAAAAAGCCGTTTTTAACCCTTGGTCGCGTGGTCCTGACCCTGTTGATCGTAACTTTCGCCGTGGTCGTGGTCTGGCGCATGGTGATGTACTACATGTTCGCGCCCTGGACCCGTGACGGGCACATCCGGGCCGACATCGTGCAGATCGCGCCGGACGTATCCGGGCTGATCCAGCAAGTGCAAGTGCGCGACAACCAGTTGGTAAAGCGCGGCCAAGTAATGTTCAGCATCGACCAGGACCGTTTCAAACTGGCCTTGCGCCAGGCGAAAGCGGCGGTCGCAGACCGCGAGGAAACCTTGGCCCAGGCCCAGCGTGAAGCCAAGCGTAACAAAGGTCTTGGCAATCTGGTGCCGGGCGAACAACTGGAAGAAAGCCAGTCCCGGGTGGCCCGCGCACAAGTGGCGTTGATGGAAGCCCAGGTAGCGGTAGACAGCGCGCAACTGAACCTCGACCGTTCGGTGATCAGAAGTCCCGTGGACGGTTACGTCAACGACCGCGCGCCGCGAACCCAGGAGTTCGTCAGTGCCGGGCGGCCAGTGTTGTCTGTCGTGGACAGCAATTCTTTCCATATCGACGGCTATTTCGAAGAAACCAAACTCAACGGCATCCACATCGGCCAAAGCGTCGACATCCGGGTCATTGGCGACAATGCGCGCCTACGCGGCCATGTGGAAAGCATCGTGGCCGGTATCGAAGACCGCGACCGCACCAGTGGCAACAACTTGCTGCCCAACGTCAATCCGGCCTTCAGCTGGGTGCGGTTGGCCCAGCGGATTCCCGTGCGTATCGCCTTCGATGAGGTCCCTGAGGATTTCCGCATGATCGCCGGGCGCACCGCCACGGTATCGATCATCGACGACCAGAACCGGGAGCCCGTGCAATGAGCAAGGCCTCGGGTTTGGCGATCGCCGGATTAGGCTTGCTGCTGTCGGCGTGTCAGATGGTCGGTCCGGATTATCACCTGCCGGACGAAGCCGCGATCCACCGTGAAGACCTGCAGGGCGAACTGGCAGTGGACGGCAAGCCGGTGGTTTCGGCGCCGGTGCCTGCCGATTGGTGGCGCTTGTATCAGGACCCGCGGCTGGACCAACTGGTACAGCAGGCCATGGCGTCCAACACTGATTTGCGTGTAGCGGCCGCCAGCCTGCTGCGCGCTCGCGCTCAGGTGGACGAGGCCGAGGCGGCGGGCGGCTGGAGCGGTGGGGTGAAGATGGGCGCCCAGCGCTTGCAGGAATCCGGTGAAGCGTTCTTGCTGCCGGAAAAGGTGCCGGTGGCCAACATCGGCGATATCGGCATCAGCGCGTCCTACCAATTTGACCTGTTCGGCACCTTGCAGCGCGGCATCGAAGCGGCCAAGGCCAATGCCGATGCGACCCAGGCTGCCGCCGATACGGCGCGCATCACTCTGGTGGCCGATGTGGTCCGGGCTTACACCCAGGTGTGCGCAGCCAACGAGGAACGGGAAATCGCCCAGCATTCCCTCGACCTGCAAGCCCAGAGCACCACGCTGATCCAGCGTTTGCGCGATGCCGGGCGTGGCGACGAAACCCAGGTCACCCGTTCGCAAACCCAATTCAAATCCTTGCGCGCCGACATGCCGCGCTATGAGGCGGCACGTCAGGCCGGGCTGTTCCGCTTGTCGATGCTGCTGGCCAAGCCGGTGGATCAACTACCGGCCGGCACCGCCAGCTGCGACGAACTGCCAAAAATCACACAATTGGTACCCGTGGGCGACGGCGCATCGCTGCTCAAGCGCCGCCCCGACATCCGCCAGGCCGAACGTCGACTGGCGGCCGCGACCGCGGGTATCGGCATTGCTACCGGTGAGCTTTACCCGGACATTCGCATCGGCGCGACCATCGGCACGGTCGGTCTCCTGGAAAACCTCGGCGAACCCTCTGCCAACCGTTGGGGCTTTGGCCCATCGCTGACCTGGAATGTGCCGACCAACGGCGCCAGGGCACGAATTCGCGAAGCTGAAGCGGTGACCCAGGCGACGCTGGCGCATTTCGATGGAGTGGTACTCAACGCTATTCGTGAAACCCAGACCGGCCTGGCCCAGTACTCCGCCTTGCTGCAACGCCGTGAGGCGCTGGCGGACGCCGAGCAGTCGGCGAAGCTGGCCGCCGACCAGACCCATCGTTTCTTCCAGGCCGGTCGTGCATCGTTCCTGGCGGACTTGCAGGCGACCCGCACCTACATCGACGTCACCGCGCAACTGGCCGCTGCCAACACCCAAGTTGCCATCAGCCAGATCGATTTGTTCCTCGCCTTGGGCGGTGGTTGGGAAAGCGGACGAACGCAAGCATCGAACTCCGGCAAACCCTGAGGCCGTTGCTATGCTTTGAAGTGTTGAAAGGGCGTTCGTGCAAAAGCGCCCTGGATTCGTACAAGGCATGCGCAGGTCATGGGGAAACCAATAATGAAAAACCCTTATGCTCTCGGCTTCTGGTGCGCCGTTGTGGCGCTGGTGCTGCTCACAGGCACCTATTTCTACGGCATCATGCTGGCTAACCAGATCGACAAAGCGCTGACGTTCCTCGACAGCGCCGCCCTCTTGATTGCCGTGATGTCCATTGCGGTGGTGGCCTGGGCGTCGGTCCAAGGGCAACGAATCAAAAAAAGACAGCTTGAACAAGGCAAGACCCTGGTGATGATCTGGAACACCAAGGTGGCGCTACGGCGTGTCGAATCGGTCTTCGACCGGTATTTCTGGGGCAGCTACTGGCAGCCGGGCAGGACCTTCCAGGAAGTCATGGGCGAGCTCACGGGCACACCCCTGGAAAAAAGCCTCGAAACCTTGAAAAAACAATGCCTTGAGTTGGACAAACAAGTGGCCGACGACGGTCGGCACTGGCTCAACAATGCTCGCGAGCTGGCTGACGTCGCCACCGCCATGGCCCGGGAGCGCTATCAGCTCGACTACTGCGACCCGCGCAGTGAAGTGACGGGCGGGGCGGTGATCAACCGGGATTTCGAAGTGTTGATCTACACCTGGACGGCGCGGCTGAAAACCTTTGATCACCAGCTTGATGAGATTGAAGTGCAGTATTCCTGATTGCTAAAAGATCGCAGCCTGCGGCAGCTCCTACAGGAGATTCGTATCACCCTGTAGGAGCTGCCGCAGGCTGCGATCTTTTTTCAGGCGACACTTTTTCACCGTTAACCATTGGGCTGCCTTGCACGCCTGATGCTAACCTGCACCCCACTTTCAGCGCAGTCGTGACCGCAACCCCTCATGGGTTCAGGGAAGACGACCACATTTTCAACAACGGACATCGAACGGGTCTTTCATGAATAAATCAGCAGGCGTGCTCCTGGGAATCGTTGTCGCGATTGGTGGAATCAGCGCTGGCGGAGCCTGGTTCACCGGCACCAAAATCGAAGGTGTGCTCAACAGCTCCCTGGCGGATGCCAACAAGCAATTGCAGGCTGCAATGGTCGGTTACAAAGGCACGGCCTCGCTGGAACTGGTGTCCCTGGAACGTCATGTATTCAGTAGCACTGCGCATTACCGCCTCAAGGGTGAAGGCGAAATGTTCGGCGAGGTACCGGTCGAATTGCTGTTTACCGACCACATCGAACACGGCCCGCTTCCGTTCTCGCGCCTGGTATCGCTGAAATGGTTGCCGGTCATGGCCACCAGTCACTATGAACTGGAAAAGACCCCGCTCACGGAAAAATGGTTCGCCGCCACCAAGGACGCTTCGCCGCTCAAGGGCGTGGTCAACATTGGCTACGACAATTCCACCAACGGCACGCTTGAATTGCTGCCGCTGGAAACTGCACTGGATGACAAGTCCAGCCTGAAATTTTCCGGCCTGAAGGTTGATGTCTCGGCCAGCGCCCAGGCGCAGAAGGTCAAGGCCGATGGCTACATGGACAGCCTCAAGCTGACCACTGTTTCCGAAGACCAGGCACCCGTGCTGGTCGAGTTGAGTGGTCTTACCCTGGCCAGCAACCTGACCAAAAGCACCTACGGTTATTACACCGGCGATAACACCGTCGAATTGAGCAACAGTAAAACCACCTTTGGCCCCAAGCAGTCGGTGCTGGGCTTGAAGAGTTTCGAAATGAAGAACCACACCGAGGAGTCAGGCACCAGCGCTTCCGGGCGTGCCGACTACAAGATCGGTGAAGTGTCCCTGAACGGCAAGGCTGTGGGTTCTGCCCAGCTTGCCATGAGCCTGAAGAACCTCGACATCCCGGCGACGTTGTCGCTGATGCAGATCTACCAGACTAAATTGCAGCCTTATGAGCAGGCCGCCGCCGAGGCTGCCGAGGCCGGTCAACCGGTCCCCGAGCTGAACTTGACCCCTGCAGAAGAAGCGCAGCTTAAAACCGGCCTGGAAAAATTGCTGGCGGCCGGCCCACAGGTAGCCCTGGAGAACCTGTCGTTCAACACCGCCAATGGTGAAAGCCGCGCCAACCTGGTGCTTGACCTGACCAAGCCGCAATCGATCGACCTGCCGGCTGACCAGCTGATCCGCCAGATGATCGCGTTACTGGACGTCAACCTGAAAGTGTCGAAGCCGATGCTCGTCGACATACTCAGCGTGCAGTCGCAAATCGACGGCCAGACCGACGCCAAGCTCATCGCCGACCAGGCGACTGCCACCACCGATATGTTCAGCAGCATGGCGGTCGGCTCGCAGTTGGCGAAACTGGATGGCAGCAACGTCGTCACCCAACTGCACTTCGCCAATAACCAGGTGGAATTCAACGGCCAGAAAATGACCGTCGAGGAGTTTGTCGGTTTCCTTATGAGCAAGTTCAGCGCTCCTGCCGTCGTCCAGGAGCCGTAACCCCCAGCAGGCTGGCTGGCGAACTTCGGTGTCCGGTTTGCCTGTAGGAGCCAGGCTTGCCGGCGAAGAACGATAACGCGGTGTAAAAGGTACACCGCAGCGTCCCTTTCAACCGCGGATCAGCCGCCATGCCTCATCCACAGACAACGGCTGCTTCATCCGTTCGGCAAGCATCGCCATCGTGCGCTCTTCATCACAGGCGACCGCCGCCGTCACCACGCCATTTTTGCCAAACAGCCCGATAAAAGGCGGGTTGCCAGGATCACCCTTGAACTCGACTTCGTCCCAGGCTTGCGCGCAACCAAGGTAGTCGTAGTTTTTGCCAAAGTGCCAAGTCCAGAAGTACGGCACGTCGAGGTAATGTTCATCGCCACCGAGCATGTTCGCCGCCGCGATCCGCGCCTGTTGTTGCGCCAGGCGCCAATGTTCGATGCGCTGGGGCTGGCCGTTAAGTGTGAACGTCGCGATATCGCCAGCCGCCCAGAGCCCATCGGCTACGCGCATCCCGCCGTCGACCAGCAGCGACTGGTCATTTTCCTTCGGCAGATCGGTAAAAGGCGCAGTGGCGGGGGTGACGCCAATCCCGACCAGCACCAGGTCCGCTGGCAGACGCTGGCCATTATCCAGTTGCACCGCTTCGACTCGCGTCGCTCCTTCAATCTGCGCTGCCTGCCCCTCGGTTCGGTACACCACGCCGTTGGCCTGATGCAGCGCCAGAATCGCCTTGCCGACGCTGTCACCGAACTGTTTGGCGAAAGGCACCGGATGGCGGGCCAGCACCGTGACCTCCAGGCCGTATTGGCGCAGGGAGGAAGCGGATTCCATGGCGATGAAACTGTCGCCGATGATCACCGCCCGCTGACCGGCCTTGGCGCTGTGCAGAATCTGTTGCGCATCCGCCTTGGAGCGCAAGACGAACACTTGCGGCAGGTCCGCGCCGGGCAATTGCGGTCGAACGGGGATACCGCCTGTCGCCAGCAAGGCGGCGTCGTACTTCAGCGATTGGCCGTTGACCAGTTGTAGCGTTTTGTTGGCGGCATCCAGGCTCGCCACTTCAGCGTTCATTCGCTCGATTCTTTGCTCCCGGTAGAAGTCTTCGTCGCGCAGGGGCGGGATTTCTTCCAGTGGTGTCTGTCCGGCAATCACGAATTTGCTCAGTACCGTGCGGTCGTACCCGGCGTTGGCTTCGCGGTCGATCAGTAGCACCCGACCGCCAAAGCCTTTTTCGCGCAGGGCCGAAGCCGCCGCCGTGCCCGCGGCTCCCGCACCGACTATTACAAAAGTGCGCTCGTCATCGGCCGGTGGCGTGTGAGCGTCTTGCAGTGGCTGATCGTCGACCCAGATTTCGTCCCCGCGCACTTCAAGCGGGTAGCGCTTGAGGCTGTCCAGGGCTGGCGGTTCACACAATCCGCCGTCCTCGATCCGAAACTGTCCCTTGTGCCATGGGCACGTCAGCCGCCCATGGCAGAGCGCGCCTTCGACTAGAGGCGCTCCGGCATGCGGGCATTCGCCTTGATAGGCGCGCACGTGATCGCCGACTTTAAGCAGGAGGATCTTGCTGTCCTGGACGCTGACTTCCAGGCCACGGTCTTCGGGTATATCGGCGAGATGGGCAACGCGATGCAGGGTCATGATCGCTCTCCGGACAGGCGTTTAAATTAAGAGTCTGGCGCTTAACTCGAGGTTCATCCAATTGCCACTGCCACCGCGCAAACGGTCCAGTTATAGTTTGCTCGCCGACCTCGGCCCCACCCGCACCAGGTACTCCCGGTATGACCCGATTGACCTCTCTGACCCCTTGGCTAGCGGCTGTCACAGTCGCCCTTTGCGTGCAATTTCCGGCGCAGGCCCAGGAGCGTTTTACCCTGAACATCCCAGGCGTCTCGGATGATCGACTGTTCACGTCGGCTGCCGCCAGCGACGCCCCGGGTTGCAGCGGACACAACGTTTCGCCAGCGCTGAACTGGAACGCCGGCCCTGCAGGCACGCTCAGCTACGCCATCGTCATGCACGACCCGGATGGCCAGAAAGGCCAGGGCATCGATCATTGGGTGCATTACGGCATCAAGGCCGGCACTCACCAGATCCCGGCGGGCGTCGGCGCAAAATCCGCGCTCGAGGGCGTCGGCGGTACCAACAGCAAAGGCACTACGGGGTACGTCGGGCCTTGCCCACCGGTTGGCGACAGCGCACATCACTACATCATCCAGCTCTTTGCCCTGGACCTGGCCCCGGATGCCCTGCCAGCCGGCCTGACGCGCACCCAGCTGCTGGAAAAAATCAAAGGTCATGTGCTGAAAAACAGTAGTGTGGTGCGGCGCTACCACCGCTGAAGATTTTTTTAGCACGGGTTAACCCGAACCGTCCGGGCTGTCCGTCTCACGGGATGAATGGATCAATTTCCTCCTGAGGTCAGCCCCCATGTCTCTCCCTCTGCATGTTCTACGTCCGGTCGCCCAGGGTTTTACCGCCGGGCTGTTGCTGGCGATTGCCGGTTGCGGTGTTTCTTCGAAACCTGAGTCCGCAGCGGTACCGCCACCGGCTCAGGCGGAGCTGAAAACCGAAGCGGTGCAGCATGAAACTGTCATGGCTGATGCAGCGGTGGCCAAACGCAGCGTAGGCGCGGCGCCCATGACCCGTTTCGCGCCGATGCCGGGCGCAGAAACTTATCCACAGGGCTATCGCGATGAACAGCGAGAGCAATACCAGGCCTTGGCAGACAACCCGATCCACAGTGTCGCCGAAACACCGGTATCGACCTTCAGTGCCGACGTCGACACCGGCGCTTACGCCAACGTCCGCCGCTTGCTCAATCAGGGACGACTGCCACCGCAAGGGGCGGTGCGGCTGGAAGAGATGGTCAATTACTTTCCTTACGACTACGCCTTGCCCACCGACGGCTCGCCCTTCGGCGTGACCACGGAACTGGCAGCTTCACCCTGGAACCCGCATACGCGTTTGTTGCGCATCGGCATCAAGGCCTCGGACCGCACGGTCTCGGACCTGGCCCCGGCGAACCTGGTGTTCCTGGTGGACGTGTCCGGCTCGATGGATCGCCGCGAGGGCCTGCCGCTGGTCAAAAGCACCCTGAAATTGCTGGTCGATCAACTACGCGACCAGGATCGGGTGTCGTTGGTGGCCTACGCCGGGGAATCGCGCGTGGTGCTGGAGCCCACTTCCGGACGGGAAAAAACCAGGATCCGCACAGCCATCGACCAATTGACCGCAGGGGGTTCCACTGCCGGAGCCTCGGGTATCGAGCTGGCTTATCAACAGGCGCAACAGGCATTTATCCCCAAGGGCATCAACCGCGTTCTACTGGCCACCGACGGTGACTTCAACGTCGGCGTCAGCGACTTCGACAGCCTCAAGCAAATGGCTGTGGATAAACGCAAGACAGGCGTATCCCTGACCACCCTGGGTTTCGGTGTGGATAACTACAATGAACACCTGATGGAACAACTGGCCGATGCCGGCGACGGCAATTACGCCTACATCGACAACCTGCGTGAAGCGCGCAAGGTGCTGGTGGATCAACTCGGCTCGACCCTTGCCGTCGTGGCAAAAAACGTCAAGCTGCAAGTGGAGTTCAACCCCGCGCAAGTCAGCGAATATCGCCTGCTGGGTTATGAAAACCGTGGATTGAAACGTGAGGATTTCAGCAATGACAAGGTCGATGCCGGTGAAATCGGTGCAGGACACACGGTGACGGCGTTGTACGAAATTGTCCCCACGGGCGAGAAGGGCTGGTTGGAGCCGCTGCGCTACGCTCGAACGGCCGCCGCTGCTTCCGAAAAGAATGGCGAATTGGCGATGCTGCGTGTGCGTTATCAGTTACCGGAAGGCGGGAACAGTCGCTTGATCGAACGCCCGATCGCTAACGAACCGGCCGGCAAGCCCAGCGATGACTTGCGTTTTGCAGCGGCGGTGGCGGCGTTTTCCCAACAGCTCAAGGACGGACGCTACACCGGCGAGTTCAGCCTCAAGGACACCGAAGCGCTGGCCCGTGGCGCCCGGGGCGATGACCGCTTCGGCCTGCGCAGTGAGTTCGTACAATTAGTGGAACTGGCGCAGAGCTTGCGCACCACCACGGCGTCCAATCCAACTGCCACTGAACGACGGATTGAATAGTGAGCCGATTGAAGGGGTTCATCAGCCAGTTGTTTGCACCCGCAAGCAGCCTGGATGCCAGCAGTGACGAAGCGCTGCTGGCCCGTTATCGCGAGGGCGATGGAGCGGCGTTCGAGATTCTGTACGCGCGCCATCGCCAGGGCTTGTACCGGTTTCTGCTGGGGTTGAGCGGCAGGGCTGAACTCGCCGAGGAGGTCTATCAGGAAACCTGGTTGAGCCTGATCCGCAGCGGCAGCCAGCCACAAGGTCGGGCGACTTTTCGTACCTGGCTCTACCAGATTGCCCGCAACCGCTTGATCGATCACTGGCGCAAGCACGGCGTCCATCAACCGCTGCACGACAGCTACGACGAGCAGGCTCATGCGCTGGCCGATGAGACGGCCGACCCTGAGCAGCTGCTGAGCCTGAGCCGCGACAGCCAGCGCCTTGAAGCCGCCCTGCAAGCCTTGCCCGCCGACCAGCGCGAAGTGTTCCTGCTACGCGCCTACAGCGATCTCGATTTGCCACAGATCGCCACCCTCACCGAAACGCCGCTGGAAACCGTCAAGAGCCGCTTGCGTTACGCCCAGCAAAAACTGCGTCGGCTGCTGGCCGAGGAGGTACTGACATGACTGACGCCAAGCACACCACGGAACACCAAACGCTCGACCATTACCGCGAGCAGGCCACCGGCGAACCGCCGGCGCATCTCGACGCCTTGATCCTGGCCGCCGCACGCAACGCCGTGCCCACGCCGAAGCCAGGGCTGTGGCAACGCTGGATTCGCGCCTGCCAGCAACCCCGCTGGCAAGTGGCATTCGCCAGCCTCGTCGGCATCGCGCTGATGCTCTCGCTGGTGCAGCGCACGCCTGAGCAAGTGCCAGGCTACGACTTCGCGCCTGCGCCCAAAGCCTCGGCACCGATCGCCAAACAGGAAAGCGAAGCAGCGCCACCAGCGGCGGCCCGTTCCCTGAAGGCCCCGGTTGGCGCGCTCTCCGCACCTGCACCCGCCGCACCCATGGCGGAATCGATGGCCCCGGCGCAAGCAGAATCCTTCAGTACCGACATGGCGGACGAAGCCAAAGTCAGCAAGCGCGCCGCAGCCCCGGTGAAATCCCTGGATGAGCAGTTGCGCGAAGTGCTTCGCCTGCAAAAAACCGGGCACAAGCAAGCCGCCGATAAACTGCTGGCCGATTTGCACGCACGCTTCCCCGACGAAAACCTCGGCGCCCGACTCAAGGATCTGCAGAAAAACTGATCGGCCTGACCCTCGACAATTTGGCAACAAGGCCCGAAAGCGCGCACTATCGGGCCATAGTCGATGCGTTGGAGGATGCCGTGACAAAAAAAATCGACCGCATCGCCCAAATGCTCAACTGCCCGGAAAAGGGCGAGGAATTACGGCGGGCAATTACCGAGAGTCGTAAGGATTTTCTGCTGAACCAGCAAGAAGAGGGTGTTGCCGAGGAAGAAGACGTTCTTGAAGAGGAAGAATTCGAGGACGATGAGGATGATGACTACGACGAGTTTGACTGGACGACGGAATGAAAAAACTGCTTAGGCGGTTTTTTTGACCCACAAAAAAGCCCCAGACCCAACGGCCTGAGGCTTTCTCGTTTCTACGTATGGTGCACCAGGCGGGATTCGAACCCACGACCCCTGCCTTCGGAGGGCAGTACTCTATCCAGCTGAGCTACAGGTGCGACGCGGGCGCCATGATACTCACATGGGTACGGGGCGTCCAGTTGCAGGATCGCAGGGGGCTGATTCGAGGCAGTGTCACACCTTGGTGGGGCTAGTGAATGTCTCACCACATTACTCAGACGACTGGGACGGTGCAAGCCACGCGTGGCTAGGACGACTTTCTCAAAAGTATTTCGGGGTCGACGTTAAGCGCTAGGGCGATCCGTTCGATGTTGTAGATCGTGCAATTTTTTTCGCTCCTTTCCAGCATTCCCACGTAGGTTCGATGAACTCCGGCACGCTCTGCTAGAGCTTCCTGGGACAGTCCAAGCTCAAGCCGACGACGGCGTACGTTGGCAGCGAAAACCGCAACAAGGGCGCATTGATTCGGTGAAATAGGCATTCACCAAATTTCGCTTTTTGCATACTATGATTCGACATACTGTGATTAGCATTTTTGGGTGGGTAACGCCTGATCGTGCTCACAGAATTCCAATCGCCGAAATGCAAGGAGCTGCATGTGCTAACCGTTCAGTCACTATTGATCCGATTCATCCCCGCATTTGATCCATCACGGCCAGCAGACGAAAGCGCGCGAGGGGCACAGGTATGAACGGCTGGAGAAGGCTTTGGATTGTATGTTGCGCGGCGCTAGTTATCGCACCGGTGTACGTGTACCGCACGTACGTACCCAGCGACGAGAAGCTGAATCAGGATCATCAGAGGTACGTCGAAGAACAGCTAGCAGAAATCAAAACCATTGAAGAGCCGGTACAGGAATCGAATCGCCTGGTTCGTGATGTGTTGATGCGTACACCTGTTTCCGAACGTCTTGCCAGAATCGAGGAGAGCAATGCTCAGCACGCTGAGTTCATGACCAAAGTGAGCAAGCAGCGTCCGCTCACAATTGCTCAGCTTGCCGGGGCTTGGATCGTTCTATGCGGGCTGCTCTACCTCTTCGGATGGAGCATTGCATGGGTAGCTAAGGGTTTCGGCAAGAGGTCGCCCGCATGATCCTTAATTCAGAACGGCAGATAATACAGCACGGTTGTACAGGCGCTGACTCGATCAGGCCATGCCAGACCAGATGCTTTTCGCTGACAAAACTTCTCAAAAATATCCTTGTCCCGATCATCGCGGCTGCGGCGGTCACCGGATGCAGCTACGGCCTCACTCAGAAGGGTATAGACAGCTCGCCAGCAAGCAAAACGGTGACAGCTAAGGGCTCAGTCCGCGAGGTTTACCAGTCGCTCGCTCAGGAGATGCAGGGGCCGGGTTGTCCCCCGATTCATTCCAGTAAGCTCTACGGCAATGGTGACGGCTTCGTTGTTTATTTTGGCGAGAACTTCATCGGCCATAGCTACATCTGGAGCGGTGCCTACGGAAAGCAGGATGGTGATTCGGTCAGGGTGACGATACGTGATCAGAGCTATACGCCCCAGACCGACTTTGTGGACGAGATCGCTCTCTTCTTGAAAATCGGTTCGTGCCAATAGCCTTTCGGTCTTAGAGGCGCCTAACCCCGTGTATTGGCGGCGGTCGGAGCGACCACCCTTGGCAACCTCCGGTCCATTAGCCAAGTTCGCTGGTGATTACAGGTGCCGAGGGTGCTTGAGTTCGCACTGGCCGTTGCTACACTGCGGACTTTCTACCATCACAGCAGGGAGCAAACGATGTCTTTTGATGAGTTTATGACAGACAACATCGTCGTGCGAAAACAGAACGGTGAGGTGCTTGAAGGCTTAAAGGCTAGCGTACAGCGCGATGCAGTGTTCTTAGATCGCTCTGACGTTCTCATCGAGCCCAAAGACCTTATCGAGCGCCGCGCATCCAATGGGGCCGTTGAGACTTTTGAAGTGATAGATCCGGGCTTTCATGAAGCCTTTCATGGGATCCAGGCGCACTATCAGATGTCGGTGCGAAAGCTCGGCCTGCCGGAGGCCAAGCAGCGTGTTGAAAGTATCACTTACAATATCACTGGTCATAACGCCCGCATCAACAATCACTCAGTTGATCAGTCGACAAATACAGTAAACGTTGGTGCAGACCTGCGAAAGTATGTTGAAGGCCTACGCCAAGTCATACAGACTCTGACCGATGCCCAGCAAAAGCAGGATGCTTTGGAGATTGTTGATGCCGTTGAGGTACAGCTTTCGTCGTCCAAGCCTAGCAAGACTGTCATATCTACCCTGTTGAAGGCATTGCCTCACGTGGCAAGCATCGCTTCACTAGCATCCGCGATCATATCCGGGCTTTGAGCGACGTTGAAAGTTTCTGGACTGAGGGTAGCTCTGTCTTTCGAAATGACTATTGAGCGAGCTCTAACGTAAGGGCTCCTCGCCGTACTCTTTCGATGATGTTTGCAACAGTCAGTGCGTCCTAGTAGATGCTGCTAGCAGCGCCTGCAATCAGCTCAGGGACCGTCAAACCATCAAGCTTGCCTGTATGCCATCTTTGGGCTTCTCGTCTCAGCGCGGACGATATGAACGTTGCCTTGCCAGCAGGCAATTCGTACTCAGCAGCGAGTAAAGGATTGAGCTCCACAGTGAGCCCATTTTTTACCGCATACACGCACCACTGCCTAGCCGACGACTGAGGGTCTGCCCCTATTTTTTCGCCCGGTGTTTTGAACATCAAGTCTGAGTCCGCCTCTCCTTTGATTGCGCGAAGTTTCATTCGGAGCTCCGTTCTTCCCGGCCTAGAGAAGCCTGCCGGACCAATCATCAAGCCATGCAGGTGCCAACGTCTCCGGCTGGAGTTCTCCGCCAGCGCTTTCGGTGCCTTTTCGATGCCGTACAAAAACTCAGCTTGCGGATCAACTGTTCTACGAATCAGCCGGGTCATTTGGTCGCGAATGTATTCGAGCGCGGTGCTGTCACTATTGTCGAGCCGGGCACTCAGATTTTTGTTGAGTATCAAAGTGAAGGTCTTCAGCTCCCAAGATCTGGCCTTTGCCATCTCATAGAGTGGTGCTGCGGCAACAGCTAGCTTCGTGAACTCGTCGGTATGCTTCCAAGCCTTAAGCTCGATCTCATTCGGTACAGGCTGATCAAGGAGAGTCTTTGGTCTGTAGATTGATCCCGACAATATACTTCTCATCGAGATCGCGAATTGCTTCGCGTAAACCATGGATACTAGGTTCTGGGTCTTTTTCGAGAGGCGGAAATTTACGGTTTTTTTCTCTTTATCATCTGATGCACTGGTATCAAGGTGTTGGCGTTGAGTGGCCAGAGCCAGTTCTAAGGAAGGTTCGCAAGGCATGCTGCTGAGCTGCTCTGCAAGCGATTCAAGGGCGTCTGATGAAGCGGGCGTTCTGCGTTGGCTGATTGTCATATGAGAGCTCTCAGGCCCACGCAGAAGCGTGAGCAGATTTTCAAAATCGCCACCCCGGCAGAATCGCCAGGGTGTTCAGTCCTTACACCTATTTCTAAGCCTTTGACACTTGGCCTGTTCACGTACCGGTCATGTGTAGGTCAAAGCCTTCACATACCACATCATCTTCTTCGTCCGTTTGATCTGACTGCGCGAGCCTACGACGCTCCATCCATTCAAGGTTCGCGATTTCATCCTCGATTCCTTGAGCGTCTCCATTCATCTCCGCTTCCTCAAGGCGCTGTTTTGCGCGCATCTCAGCTACATCGTTTTCCGTCAGGATGTGAATCTGTAGTGTGGGCAGCTCCTCAATGTCCTGCGCCTGATTGAGCTTATCGATAGGCAGGGAACGTCGGGTCACATCTTGGGTTAGCTTGAGCGCCGTCGATGCGGCTGCGAGCCCCCTGAACGCAACCGGGTCCGTCGGGTCAAGCGCCTCCAAGGCGTTAGCGATCTTGGTCCTGATCAGATGACTCAGTGCCAGCTCCTCAGCTACCAGTGTCGCTACTGTCTGTTGTACAGCATCAAGTGAAAAAGCAGAGCTGAGTAGCTCTTCCCTCGCTTTGTCGATGAGAGCCTGTGTTCCCGCGCCAGCGACAGCTTTAGTAGTTTTGATGATGCGTTGCACGGTGCTAATGCTTAAGTCCAGGCGATCCGCAATCACCGGCAGTGTGTATCCGGCTTCCCGGAGAATGACGACCTGAGTGCTTTGATCGGGTGTGGTTTTTTTGCCAGGCATCTCACACCTCGTCTTCAAGAACGGGGATGACAGTCGGCTTTGGAGGCAGCTTTGCGAGGGCTAGCAGCTCGCATTCAAGTCGGCCCCAGTTGCCTGAAACGGTGGCAAGCGGAAAGCCGGACAAGCGGGCGATATCGTTTGTCTGAAAGGGAGCTAGCGAGGCGAGCGGGGTGCCGGACGCTCTGAGTGCTTCTGTAAGAGCCTCAGCGATGGCTTGGCGTGTGTGGTTGCGTTGGGTGATCGCAGCAGCAGGTTGGTTCCTGCACGGTCTAGGCGAACGGATGCCATTCTTACGGCAAAGATGATAGGCGGAATCTTTCGTCCAGCGAACCCCGTCGGTTCTGGGATTGCTGTTGTTCAGATGTTGCGCTAATCGGCGGTATGAACTGAGTGAGTTGCTGAGGAAATCACGAGCGTTGTCTTCTATTGTACTCATCGAGGCGTATCCTTCGTTTAGGGTATTGGTGGCGGTTCATGAGTGAGTCTCTCGTCTGTTTAATGGTTAATCTGCTTCTATTGAGCAGTGGGTTGATGATAAGGCGTTGAATGCTTAGCGTCTAGCGTTTGGTTTCAGGTAGGCTTTTGATTTGCAAGCGTTTTTTCGATATCTATCACTGGAAGATTGGGCTGGCTAGGAGTCGTGGTTTCTTGATCCATGCGCCTGAAATTCACACTGCCGACTCCGGGCAAAATTCGTCCGTGGGCGCTGACACATTGCCAAGAAGCACAAAGCCCGCACGAGGCGGGCTAGGGGACCTTACAGCTAGCTCAAGCGATCAGCGCCCGCTTGATGCGGTACACAGTCGCAACGCCGCACTCGGCCATCTTGGCGACCTCTTCAGCAGACGCCTGCGGATGTTTTGCGAGGATGCTTTCAACCTTCTTCCACTTGGCCGCGTCCTTGCTCTTGCCAGTGGGCTTCCAGTCAGGGTTAGCGGCCTGCTTGTTCTGGATACCTTGGCGGATACGCTCCACGCGTTTTTCTTGATCGAGACGAGCCATGGTTGCCATTAGGTCGATCAGCATGCCGTTGACCACTTCCATAATCTGGCCGGTGATACCGCTGTCCTGTACAAGTAAGTGGCTGGTTGGTAGGTCAGCGATGACCAGTCGCAAGCCCTTAGCTTCAATCGTAGCTTTCAGCGATCTCCAATCAGACTGAGAGAGGCGAGTAAGCCTGTCTACGGATTCACAGAGACAGACGTCACCGGGTGCTGCTGATTCGAGCATGGCGAGCAACTGAGGGCGATCAAGCTTAGTCCCGCTGATGTTCTCCGCGTAGATGCCCGCGATGATGAGCCCTTTCTCTGTGGCGAAGGCTTCGAGTGCAGCTTTCGCTCTGTTGGCGTCTTGATCTTTAGTCGATGCGCGAAGGTAGAGATGGGCGAGCATTAGCGGTTATCCGTTAGCCTATAATTTGATAGGTCTATGATAATACGATCATATAGCTATGCAAGAGAGTTATTTGATAGATGGCGACAAGTGGTCGGCTGACTATCAAACCTGTCTACTTCTCTGATAGTGGTGCGAAGGCTGCTTTGCGACTGTTTTAACGAGATGGCTCAAAACGCACACCTTTTGAGTCATAACCGCCGTTTTGGGAGTGGCGGAAAATTTGTCCATAGAACTGCTGCTCTTGTGTTGCGCTTCTGCATTCGGGATGATCGTGGCCCGATACCCCGCCAGCCGGTCAGATCAGTTCACGGATGAATGAAGGTGCTAATGTATGTGTTCTAGTTCTGCCGATTTGACCTTCGGTTTGCAAGGACGTGTGAGGCTGCGACCATGAAGCCCTTTGAGTACATATTCTCCGTCGATTCGCTCCACCCTCACACTGCGTCCATGCAGCGGGTGGCCGAGTATTTTTTAGAGCTTTCCAAGCTGCTCGGCCAAGTTGAGCGTGTTCATTTTCACGATGTCACCGAGGGAAGCCTCAAGTGTCATGCCCTCGCTGAATACGAAGCTACTCCTGGTATTGAAGAGCGAGTACATCTCATAGCTGAAGCAGGCAGTGAGCCTGCGCGGATATACGATCGACTCAATCAAATGCTGGCGAAAGACAATGCTGTTGGCAAATTGGAACGAATTGGATCGGATGGTGTGACAGCCAAGCTGTATACGTTCCCTGGTCGAGAGCTTCCAAAGCCAACAGTGTTCAAGGTGCGCCAGCAGGGCAGCCTAGATGGGAAGGTGGTATCAGTAGGCGGAAGGGATAACTCTTCGCACATGCACTTGGACGCCGGTGATGGACGTTATTGGAAATGCGAGACAAGCAGAGAACTCGCCGTTGCCATGGCCCAGCACCTGTACGGAAGCACTATTCGCGTATTCGGTATAGGTACGTGGATTCGGGACGTGAACAGGAAGTGGGCTTTAGACGGATATTTTGTAGTGGAGCGCTTTGAGGTGCTCGCAGAGGAGACCCTCGGTGATGCCTTGGCTCGATTGCGAGCTGTGGGAACAGACTGGGCGGCAGAAGAAAATATTATCGAAACATCTAAGAGCATGAGAGAAGGGAGTTTCTGATGGTTTTGTTGGATACCTCGGTATTGGCCTACCTCCTGTACCCGGATGCTCCTGCCCCTATTGATCCTGCTACCGGCCATCCGGTGGGGGCCTGCCAGGAGAGGCTGCAGCATTTTGTTAAGCGTCATCAGAAAACTAAAATTCTCATCGCCGCGCCAACCTACGCCGAGTTTTTGGTAAAAGCTGGCCCGGACAAACATCGAGAGGTCGATGAGATTTTCAAGAAGAGTAGTGTGTTTAAGCTTGCTGCTTTTGACGAGGCTTGTGCTCTTGAATGCGCCCTGCTGGAACAGGAGGCGAGGCTAGAGGGTGACAAGAAGCGCGGGAGCATTGCTGCTTGGCAAAAGGTGAAATTTGACCGTCAAATTCTGTCAGTAGGTTTATTTCACTCTGTTACTTCAATCTATACCGATGACGAAAGCCTGAGAGGCTTGGCTACACGCTCTGGAATCGAGGCCCTGGGTATCGCTGATATGCCACTTCCGGAGACTGCTCGTCAGCACAAAATTGATTTCTCGGCCGCCACTCATGCTGAGGATGTAGCTCCACATTAGGTCGAGATAGCGCCCGACTCGTCTCGGGCGCCGCCCCCCCTTTTTTATTCTGCTTGATTGAGCCCATGTTTGCTGCGGTGCCGCTGGATGCCATCCTCTAGCTTTTGCCCGAGGCGCGCCACAAAGTCTGCATAAGTGATGATCGAAAGATCGACAGGAATCGTTAGACCCTCTAAAACGGCCTGCTTTTTGACCTGACTGAATCCGTTACCGTACTGAGCAACTTGGCCTTCCTTGCCTCTAGAGTGGCCGGTAAGGTCCGGCAGTACGAGATATGCCTCTGCGCCGGATTCACGGGCAAGGTCAGTGAATGTGTGGCGAAAGCTGTGAAAATTCTTCCTATCAGTTTTGCCCTCAGCATCTCTTTCGCGAATGCCACACTTAAAGAAATACCCGGATGCCGATGTGCTCTGGCTTGGGAAGCGACAGAAAAAATGGGTGGCATTGCTTCCCCATCCTTTTTTGGGGTTGTAGGTCAAACCATCTGAGAACAATTTATCCCGCCCTTCTTTGGCTGCTTGCTCTACAAATGTCAAAAAGCCCATGCGAATCAGCTCGCTGTGTATCGGCAGTATCCTTCGGCTGGACTGGTTCTTGAGTGACTTCGGCAATGGCCGGTCTCGCTCGTCGTCCATCATGCTGATGGTCCAGATACCGTCAGGCTCTTTTTTGCTGACGTCCTCGGTATCGAGCTGACAAAGCTCATTTAGCCGCCCACCGGTATAAAGTCCCAATACTGGAAGCCAGAATTGGTATGGGAACACACCGCTGCTCTTGATGAGCTCGGTACCTGTGTACAGGTACCCTGAAAAAATCGCTTGCAGGTCGGCCTTAGTGAACGCTTTCTCCACTGGTTTTTTCCCCGCCGGATTGCGATTTGGAATGGGCCGCTCTGGAACATTCGGAGAAATTTTTGTCAGCCCTTTCTTAAAGGCAAATTCATGAAGCACGCCGAGACGAACGGTAAGCTTTTCAATCGTGCCTGCTTCGATGCGTCGCTCCCCGTCCTTCGCCAGGATTGTCTCTACTGATGAGTCCGGGAGCGGTAGCTTGCTGCCTCGGCTGGGTCGTATGTCAAAAATGTCTGAATAGATGCGCTCAAAATCTTCAACCGTGAACTGATTGATCGGTTTGCTGGCGCTCAAGATATTCAAACGACAGGCGTGACCTTGCTCATCTTCTTTCGTCCTCTCGCTTTTCTGTCGGCCTCTCGACAATTTCGCAAGCGTTTCCCAGTGTTGCTGCCACAGCTCGTATAGGGTCGGCCCATCAGGCTGCGGCGGTTCCTTTTTCAGGGTCCCAGGCAGTATTGGCAGATCATAGGGATGCAGCGCTATGCGCTCTATAAGCTTCGGTAGGAGCTTTTGGAATTGACGGACAGGAAGGCCATGACCTTCTTCATATAAGCGCTCTGCTAGCTTCTGCTGGCTCGCGGGTATAGTCCGTCCCGCATGCCCGGTAAGAGCTTGCGCGATGATGGTCCGGCGTTGATTGTCTTCATGCTCTTGCCACTGCTCATCAGTAAGGGCTGATTTGAACGACGGGGCGGGTTCAGCCTGGCTTGAGTCGGTACTCCAGAGACCTAATTCATCAACCTTCCCCATTTCTTTGAGGAACACTTCGTAATCATCGTCGGTTGCTTGGTAATCGTCGTGGTCAACCACTGCGAGCGTCCTATCAAAAATAGCTTCATAGCGTGCAGCGTATTGCCGAGCACGGCGAAGCGCTAGTCGTTGGCTATCTGTTTTTAGGGAGCGTCTGATTTCTCGTTGAGAGCCAAATGCTGAACGCAAAGGCTTCGGAACTACCAGTCTAAAGTAGTACGTTCCGTGACGATTGATTGTGAGGTATGAGGGGGTGGCTGGCATTGCTGGCACCTTTGCGATGCCCCACCTAAAAGCACTTCACAGTGCCCCACCAGCTTTGCAGACCCTTTACTTGATGGAAAAGCTAGTTCCAACAAGCGTTTAGCTGAGCTGGATTCGGTGGCGGGATTCGAACCCACGACCCCTGCCTTCGGAGGGCAGTACTCTATCCAGCTGAGCTACTGGTGCAGCGGGCGCCATGATACTCATATGCAATGCGGGCGTCCATGCTGCTGAATCGCATGCGTTTTTTCAAAGCGTAACCTGCGGTTGCTACGTTGATCAGAAAATAGCAGCAAATGCGGCGTTTTCGTTCTTTTTTTCGAACAGGCTATTGTCCTTTACCCCCTTTGATCCTAGGATTCGTTTGAGATTTCAAACGCTCTTGTCTGGGTGCTGAACCGCACGATTTGAATCAGTGCGCTATTTATGTGCTTCAGCCCGGTGAATGATTTCCCTGACGGCAGCCTACTGAGGCGCCTTTCTACAATCATAATTTGCTCCGCGCGTGCGCGGTGCTGTTAAGGAAAGCCGACATGCAGCTTAAAGACACCCAGTTGTTCCGCCAGCAAGCCTTCATCGATGGCGCTTGGGTAGACGCGGACAATGGTCAGACGATCAAGGTCAACAACCCGGCAACGGGCGAAATTCTGGGCACCGTGCCGAAAATGGGCGCTGCCGAAACCCGCCGTGCCATCGAAGCCGCTGACAAAGCGCTGCCGGCCTGGCGTGCACTGACCGCCAAAGAACGTGCGAACAAACTGCGTCGCTGGTTCGAGCTGATCATCGAGAACCAGGACGACCTGGCTCGCCTGATGACCCTGGAACAAGGCAAGCCACTGGCCGAAGCCAAGGGTGAAATCGTTTATGCCGCTTCCTTCATCGAGTGGTTCGCCGAAGAAGCCAAGCGCATCTACGGTGACGTGATTCCGGGCCACCAGCCAGACAAGCGCCTGATCGTGATCAAGCAGCCAATCGGCGTGACCGCGGCCATTACCCCGTGGAACTTCCCGGCAGCCATGATCACCCGTAAAGCCGGCCCGGCCCTGGCCGCCGGTTGCACCATGGTGCTCAAGCCTGCTTCGCAAACTCCGTTCTCCGCCTTCGCCCTGGCTGAATTGGCCCAGCGTGCCGGTATCCCTAACGGTGTGTTCAGCGTTGTTTCCGGCAGCGCCGGCGACATCGGCAGCGAGCTGACCAGCAACCCGATCGTGCGCAAACTGTCCTTCACCGGTTCGACCGAAATCGGTCGTCAACTGATGTCGGAATGCGCCAAGGACATCAAGAAAGTGTCCCTGGAACTGGGCGGCAACGCGCCGTTCATCGTGTTCGACGATGCTGACCTGGATAAGGCTGTCGAAGGCGCGATCATTTCCAAATACCGCAACAACGGCCAGACCTGCGTCTGTGCCAACCGCCTGTACATTCAAGACGGTGTCTACGACGCCTTCGCCGAGAAGCTGAAAGTGGCCGTGGCCAAGCTGAAGATCGGTAACGGTCTGGAAGCAGGCACCACCACTGGCCCGCTGATCGACGAAAAAGCCGTGGCCAAGGTGCAAGAGCACATCGCCGACGCACTGAGCAAAGGCGCGACCGTACTGGCCGGTGGCAAGCCGATGGAAGGCAACTTCTTCGAGCCAACCATCCTGACCAACGTTCCGAACAACGCTGCAGTGGCCAAGGAAGAAACCTTCGGTCCGTTGGCTCCGCTGTTCCGCTTCAAAGACGAAGCCGACGTGATCGCGATGTCCAACGACACCGAGTTCGGATTGGCCTCGTACTTCTATGCTCGCGACTTGGGTCGTGTGTTCCGTGTGGCTGAAGCCCTGGAGTACGGCATGGTCGGCGTCAACACCGGTCTGATCTCTAACGAAGTCGCGCCGTTCGGCGGCATCAAGGCTTCCGGCCTGGGCCGTGAAGGCTCCAAGTACGGCATCGAAGATTACCTGGAAATCAAATACCTCTGCCTGGGCATCTAATCCCGGGAACAGGCATCGCTTCAAACGCAAAGGGCACGAGAGCGCTGCCCCTTTGCGTGCAATAAACGGAATTTTCTCGGTGGCCGGGAACGCTGTGGCAGTCGATCATCGCATGCTGCCGCCGTTGTTCCCCGCCGCTTAATCCTTGAACCACGCCGACCGATGAGCGGCGAATGAGGAATGTAATGAGCAAGACTAACGCTGATTTGATGGCCCGCCGTACCAATGCAGTTCCACGTGGTGTTGGCCAGATTCACCCGATCTTCGCCGAGTCCGCGAAGAACGCGACCGTGACCGACGTTGAAGGTCGCGAGTTCATCGACTTCGCTGGTGGTATCGCGGTGCTGAACACCGGCCACGTGCACCCGAAAATCATCGCCGCCGTGACCGAACAGCTGAACAAGCTGACCCACACCTGCTTCCAGGTACTGGCCTACGAGCCGTACGTAGAAGTGTGCGAAAAAATCAACGCCAAGGTGCCAGGTGATTTCGCCAAGAAAACCCTGCTGGTGACCACCGGTTCCGAAGCCGTTGAAAACTCCATCAAGATCGCCCGTGCCGCCACTGGCCGTGCCGGCGTGATCGCGTTCACCGGCGCTTACCACGGTCGCACCATGATGACCCTGGGCCTGACCGGTAAAGTCGTGCCTTACTCGGCCGGCATGGGCCTGATGCCAGGCGGCATCTTCCGCGCGCTGTACCCGAACGAACTGCACGGCGTGAGCATCGACGATTCGATCGCTTCCATCGAGCGCATTTTCAAGAACGACGCTGAGCCGCGTGACATCGCAGCCATCATCATCGAGCCGGTTCAGGGCGAAGGTGGTTTCTACGTCGCTCCTAAAGAGTTCATGAAGCGTCTGCGTGCCTTGTGCGACCAGCACGGCATCCTGCTGATCGCTGACGAAGTACAAACCGGCGCAGGCCGTACCGGTACTTTCTTCGCCATGGAACAGATGGGCGTTGCTGCCGACCTGACCACCTTCGCCAAATCCATCGCTGGCGGCTTCCCGTTGGCCGGTGTGTGTGGCAAGGCCGAATACATGGACGCCATCGCTCCAGGCGGCCTGGGCGGCACCTACGCCGGTAGCCCGATCGCTTGCGCCGCGGCCCTGGCCGTGATGGAAGTCTTCGAAGAAGAGCACCTGCTGGATCGTTGCAAGGCTGTTGGCGAGCGTCTGGTGACTGGCCTGAAAGCTATCCAGGCCAAGTATCCGGTGATCGGCGAAGTTCGTGCCCTGGGCGCAATGATCGCGGTCGAACTGTTCGAAGGTGGCGACAGCCACAAGCCGAACCCGACCGCCGTGGCAGCTGTTGTGGCCAAGGCTCGCGACAAGGGTCTGATCCTGCTGTCCTGCGGCACCTACGGTAACGTTCTGCGCGTCCTGGTACCGCTGACTTCGCCGGACGAGCAACTGGACAAAGGCCTGGCGATCATCGAAGAGTGCTTCTCCGAGCTCTGATCTGCGAGTGTGACCTGTTTCACAAAAAACCCGCTTCGGCGGGTTTTTTCATGACCTCTAAACCGCAAAACCGCGTATTAGCGCTGTAACCGATGACCGGCTTTGGCTAAGGTTCACGCATTGCCAGGGAGAGCTGTATGACAGTTGTCATTTTACCCGCGATTCCGAGAGTATTGATTGCCGAGGCCGACCCGTGGGCCCGCGATCTGCTCAAGGAAGTATTGTTGAACGTTCGCTGCGATGCGCGACTGGATTTATGTGCCGATGGTCAGCAGGCGTTGGAGTTGCTGGCGTCAAACCCATACGACCTGGTCATCGCCGACTGGGAGTTGCCAGGCGTCGATGGTCTGAATGTGTTGCGCAGCGTGCGTCAGCGCAAGCGCAACCCACCGTTGCCCTTCATTCTCATGAGCAGCCGTAACGACAGTGCGAGCGTACGTGAGGCCCTGCCGCTGGCCCCCGCCGCCTACCTGACCAAGCCCCTGAACATGGCAAGCCTGACCCAGCGCCTGCAGGCTTTGCTGCTGAACGCTGGGGAAGAGATATCGTGCGAGGTGCCAGCGCTGGCGCCGGGCATGACGCTGTCCGTGTTTCTTGAGCGCCGTCGCGAACTGGCGGAAGGCGCGCCGCTGATGACTGACGTGCAAGTGGCGGTCAAGCGAAGCCTCAATCCTGATGGTCTGGATTTGGCGGTGCTGGAAGGTGAGATCCGCACCGATCCACAGGTCACCGCCGTGCTGATTGCCGCCGCCAACAGCGCCGCCCAGCACCATGGCACCGCCGTGCAGACGCTGTCCCAGGCATTGCACCGATTGGGCACCGGACAGAGCATGAACCTGATCCTGGGCCTGACACTCAAGCGCAGTGCGCGGCTCAGCGATCCGCAGCTGGCGGACTATGCCGAGCGTTACTGGGATTTGTCGCTACACACGGCCGAGTACGCGCGAACGTTGGCGCGCTTGCTGGATCTGGATCAGGCCCGTTGTTACTGCGCCGGCATGCTGCATCGCCTGGGCGACCTGGCGTTGCTGCGTTGTCTGCAGGAATGGAAACAGGCCGGTGGCGAACTGGACGAGCAGGAGCAAGTGGGCGAGGCGTTGGCCGAGTTCGGTGCCGCCTATGGTTCGGCGTTGCGCACCCGCTGGCGTTTGCCACTGGAGCTGCGGCAGCTGATTGCGGCGGCTTACCAGCTTGGTGGCGGGGTTTACTCCCGTGAGGCGCTGGTGATGAATATGGCGGCGCAACTGGCGCGCCTGAACGAGCATGAGGGCATTGAGGTGTTGGCCAATAGTCGAGCGGCGCGATTACTGAAGATCGGCTTGCCGGAGTTGGTGCGGATCCGCAAGAAATAAGGCTGTCGCAGATCCCTGTAGGAGCTGGCTTGCCAGCGATGGCGGTGTATCTGACCCACCGAGTCGTCTGGATTCGCCAGCAAGCCGGCTCCTACAGGAGTTATGTGTTGGACGGGTCAGGCCGTGATGATCCGGTTCTTGCCCTGGCGCTTGGCCTCGTACATCGCCGCATCCGCGCGGGCAAACAGGCTTTCCACGCTTTCATCCTCGGCAGTAAGGCTGGTCAGCCCCTGGCTGACGGTGATACCGAAAGTCTGGCCGTCGTGGTTGAAGGTCAAGGCCTGAATTTCCCGTTGCACGCGCTCGGCTACTTGCAGGGCCATGTCCGGCGTGCAGCCGGGGAAGACGGCGGCAAATTCCTCGCCACCAATGCGTCCGAACAGGTCACCGCGACGCAATGCGGCTCGGCCACAGTCGGCGATACGTTGCAGCACGTTATCGCCCTCCTGGTGGCCGTAGGTGTCGTTGATGGCCTTGAAATCATCGATATCCAGCATGAGAAACGATAGCGGCGTGCCCTGTTGTCGCGCCTGTTCGAATTCGTGCTCAGCGCCTTCGAAGAAATGCCGGCGGTTGCTGCTGCTGGTCAGGGCGTCGGTGGTCGCCAGTCGTTGCAGTTCGGACTCCAGTTGCTTTTTGTCGGTGATGTCTTCGGCGATGCCGACAATGATCACCGGCTGCCCAGGCTCGGCCTGCCGGTTGATGAAGCACTTGTCGCTGAGCCAGCGCAGTTGGCCGTCAGCGGTGATGATTCGGTACTCGCGGTCTTCAACGGCACCTTTGACCAGCACGTCTGCCAGGCTGCGCTCGGCGTACTCCAGATCGTCAGGGTAAATGCTGTCGCGCCACTGGTTGTAGTCGGCCAGCAGCAGGTCGGCGCTGCGGCCGAAAATCCGTTCATAGGCGGGGCTGACATACAGCACCTGGCGGGTTTCCCAATTGAATGCCCACAGCACCGCGTTGACGCTCACCAGCAAGGTGCTCAGCAGCTGTTCACGTTCGCTCAGGCGCGCCACCTCGCCTTGGGCGTGCATCAGCGCCATAAGGGTTTGCGCGGCCTCGGGCCATTGCGCAAGGGATGAGTCTTGTTGGTTATTGACCATCGTCACAAATCTCAAGGGGCGTGCACCGCTCAAGGTTCTAGGCGACCACAGCGAAGCCCGCCTGGATGGCGAAGTGTCTTTGAGATAAGGGATTTGCAGCGAAGTTCCGAAGGGTGCGCCCCGGCAATGGGCGCACCGATCAACGGCGTCAGGCAGCGCTTGGGCGCAGGGAGTAGGTTTTCAACTGATCGGCGAAGTCACGCAGCGATTGAATCCCGCTGGCTTCGGCTTCGTGTACCCAGTCCTTGATGGCAGCCAGCATGTCGTGACCATTTGAGCTGGTCTTGACCCAGATCTGCTGCAAGGCCAGGCGTTTCTCGTAGATTACCTTCAGCGCCTGGCTGTGTTCGAGCATGTTCTGGATGCGTACGTGGTGCTTGTCGTCGAGCAAGCTGGTTTCCCGCGAGAGCAGACGCTTGGCGCGGTGGAACTGGTGGCGGACCGAGTGATCGACCTTTTCCAGCTCTTGCTTGACCAGCGGCCCGATCACCAGCTTGCGGTACTGGGCCATGATCTGGAAGCGGTTGTTGAGGATCGCCATGGCGGTGTCCATGTCCAGGTTGCCCTTGCCTTCGACGCGGTGGGCAATGGGCGCGACCCGCTGGACCTTGGCCAGGCGCAGGAAGCTGAACACTTGAATCCAGGCCCAACCCAGATCGAACTCCCACTTCTTCACCGACAGTTTTGCCGAGTTAGGGTAGGTGTGATGGTTGTTATGCAGTTCTTCACCACCGATGAGAATGCCCCAAGGCACCAGGTTGGTCGCCGCATCGCGGCACTCGAAGTTGCGGTAACCAACGGCATGGCCAAGGCCATTGACCACGCCGGCGGCCCACACCGGGATCCACATCATCTGGACGGCCCAGATGGTGATGCCGATGGTGCCGAACAGCAGCAGGTCGATAACGGCCATGATCGCCACGCCCAACAGTGGGAAACGGGTGTAGACGTTACGTTCGATCCAGTCATCGGGGCAGTTCTTGCCATAGATGCGCAAGGTCTCGGGGTTTTCCGCTTCGGCGCGATACAGTTCGGCGCCTTTGCGCAGAACGGTGGAGAGGCCCTTGATCACCGGGCTGTGCGGGTCATCGACGGTTTCGCACTTGGCGTGATGCTTGCGATGGATAGCGGTCCACTCGCGGGTGTTCTGCGCCGTGGTCAACCACAGCCAGAAACGGAAGAAATGTTTCAGGCCAGCATTCAACTCAAGCGAGCGATGGGCCGAGTAGCGGTGCAGATAGACCGTGACGCCGATGATTGTGACATGGGTCATCAGCAGGGTGACTGCCACCAGTGACCAGGGCGACAAGCCGAGAAAACCTTCGTACCACATAGGCTATAGGGCCCTCGAAAAAGAAAAAAACAGCCGATGCATTATCACTAAGCGGACAGATAAAACCAGTCGCCCTTTCAGATATGAGTGGCAGGATGTGTCTTTAATCTATAATCCCGACTTTTCCGTAGGGACATGGACAGCCTTATGTCTGCCAGCTATCGCGATGCCGTGCGTGCAGCACTGCTCTACCTGCTGATTTCGGTGATCTGGATGCAGCTCAGTGGCTATTTATTGAGCAGCTTATTCGATAACTCGGCCGAGCGTCTTCGCTGGCAACTGATCAACGGTCACGTTTGGGTGGTGTTGAGCGCAGGCGTGATCTTCCTCGCCCGGTCGCGGCTGATGCGTTGCCTGGGCGGCGGCGCGACATGGCAGGGACGAAGCGAAGACCGCGAGCGCCTGCGCCAGGCGGCCGCCGTGTTCGATTGCACCCGAGAAGGCGTGTTGGTCACCGATCATCAAGGGCTGATCGTGCATGTGAACCGCGCCTTTATGGCTATCACCGGCTATCAGCGTGAAGAAGTGCTGGGGCGCCAGCCCAGTCTGTTCAAGTCGGGGCATCATCCCCCCGCGTTCTATCAGGCGATGTTCGCCACGCTCAACAGCGTCGGAGAATGGAGCGGGGAAATCTGGAACCGCCGCAAAAGCGGCGAAATCTATCCGCAATGGCAGACCATCCGCCTCATTCACGATGATCATGGGCGCTGCAGTCATTTCGTGGCGGTGTTTTCCGATATCAGCGCGATCAAGGACTCGGAACATGAGTTGAGGCACCTGGCTCATCACGATCCGCTCACCGGCCTGCCCAATCGCCTGCTGTTCACCGACCGCGCCACGCAAGCCCTGGCATCGGCGCAAATCCACAAACGTGGCTGTGCATTGCTGATGATCGACCTGGATCACTTCGTGATGATCAACGATAGCCTTGGGCACACGATGGGTGACCAATTGCTCAAGGCGGTGGCCAATCGCTTGAGTGCCATGTTCGACCCTGGAATCACGTTGGCGCGCCTGGGTGGCGATGAGTTCGCCGTGCTGGCCGAAAGCTGCCCGCAACTGATGCAGGCGGCAGCGCTGGCCGAGCGGATCATCGAGGGTCTCAAGGAGCCATTCGACATTCACGGGCATCGATTGTTCATCAACGTCAGCATCGGTATCAGCCTCTTCCCCAGCGACGCCTTGAGTGCCGAACAGTTGTTGCGCAATGCCGACTCGGCGCTGTTCAAGGCCAAGAGTGGCGGGCGAGATGGCTATGCCCTGTACACCGAAGAGTTGACCGCCCATGCCCAGCAGCGGGTCGAGACGGCCTCCGAGCTGCGCAGGGCCCTTGAGCAAAATGAACTGCGTGTGTATTACCAGCCTGTTCACGATCTCAAGACTTGTCGCCTGATCGGCGTCGAGGCACTGGTGCGCTGGGAGCATCCACAACGCGGCCTGGTGTCGCCTGCGCAATTCATTCCGATTGCCGAGCGCACCGGCCTGATCGCCCGGATCGACGCCTGGGTGATGCGCCAGGCTTGTGAGCAGATGTGCCAGTGGCTGCGGGCGGGCGTGGCGTTGTCGTTTGTCGCGGTGAATGTTTCATCGCGTCTGTTCGCCGGCCGTGAGTTGTACCAACAGGTTGCGCAGGTACTGCGCGAAACCGGCCTGGACCCGGCCTGCCTGGAGTTGGAAGTCACCGAGAGTGCGGTGATGGAAGATCCAGAAGTTGCGCTTGAGCAAATGCACCGCCTACGGGAATTGGGTGTGCAACTGGCCATCGATGATTTCGGCACCGGTTATTCGTCGCTGCTGCGGCTCAAGCGCCTGCCGGTGCAGAAACTCAAGATCGATCAGGGCTTTGTCGCCGGTTTGCCATGCGATGAAGATGACGCGGCCATTGTGCGGGTCATCATCGCCCTGGCGCAGAGCATGGGCATGCAGGTGCAAGCCGAAGGCATCGAGCAGGTCGAACAAGCGGCGTTCCTGTTGGAACACGGCAGTCATCTGGGGCAGGGGTACTGGTTTGGGCGGCCAGTGCCGGCCGGGCAATTGGATTGGACTCGAATCCCAGTCATTCGTTGATCGTTAAAGATCGTCCGATCGCGGCCCGAGCCTTCGGACGATCTTTTGATCTTCAGCGCTGCAAACCGTTGTCCCGTCGAATAATCTCTTCTGGTTATATAAACATTCTTAAATAGTCTTTTTAAGAATATCAGCGCCTCTCTACTATTGGTCTCACGCCGTAAGCAGTGCCGCCACTGCCAGGCAACCTCTCAGTCGAAGGAGCAGCACCATGAGCGCATCTCTACGTAGCGTTGACGGCCAGGACGAAGCAACCATCCTGCGCGAAATCCAGAGCGCCCTGCGCGACCTGCGGTTTGGTGCGGTGGAAATCACCGTGCACAACGCCCAGGTGGTCCAGATCGAACGCAAGGAAAAATTCCGCTTGCAGCAACCGGGCAATAAACCGGGCTGAAGCGAAAGATCAAAAGATCGCAGCCTGCGGCAGCTCCTACAGGGGCACGCAATTCCCTGTAGGAGCTGCCGAAGGCTGCGATCTTTGAGCAGGCAACCCGATTCCAGATCATAAGAAAAGCCAACACATTTAAGAATTCCAGGAGCTTTCACCATGTCGTCGATTCGCCATTTCGCCTTGGCCGCCCTGGCCAGCGCCTTGTTTGCCGGTTCCGCCGTTGCCAAGGATTACGAACTGCTTAACGTGTCATACGACCCGACCCGTGAGCTGTACCAGGATTACAACGCTGAATTCGTCAGCTTCTGGAAGAAAAGTAATCCCGGTGACAGCGTTAAAATCCAGCAGTCTCACGGTGGCTCGGGCAAGCAGGGCCGGGCGGTGATCGACGGCCTGCGCGCTGATGTGGTGACCTTGGCCCTGGCCGGTGACATCGACGAAATCGCCAAGCTCGGCAAGACCCTGCCGGTTGACTGGCAGAAGCGTCTGCCGGAAGCCAGCACGCCGTACACTTCGACCATCGTGTTCCTGGTGCGCAAGGGCAACCCTAAAGGCATCAAGGACTGGGGCGACCTGGTCAAGAACGACGTCTCGGTGATCACCCCGAACCCGAAAACCTCCGGTGGAGCACGCTGGAACTTCCTCGCTGCCTGGGCCTATGGCCTGAAAGCCAACGGCGGTGACGAAGCCAAGGCCAAGGAATATGTGCAAACCCTGTTCAAACACGTGCCGGTGCTGGACACCGGTGCTCGCGGTTCGACCATTACCTTCGTCAACAACGGTCAGGGTGACGTGTTGCTGGCCTGGGAAAACGAAGCCTTCCTGGCCTTGAAAGAAGATGGCGGCGCCGACAAGTTCGAGATCGTCGTGCCTTCGCTATCGATCCTTGCCGAGCCGCCAGTGGCCGTGATCGACAAGAACGCCGAGAAAAAGGGCAACGAGCAGATCGCCGAAGCCTACCTCAAGCATCTGTACAGCCCTGCCGGCCAGGAAATTGCCGCGAAAAACTTCTATCGTCCACGTGACAAGGATGTGGCCGCCAAATACGTCCAGCAGTTCCCGAAACTGGACCTGGTGACCATCGACAAAGACTTCGGCGGCTGGAAAACCGCGCAGCCGAAATTCTTCAACGACGGCGGCGTATTCGACCAGATTTACCAGGCGCAGTAATCTTAAATAGCCATCAAGGAGCCTCGAATCGCGATTCGAGGCTTTGTGCATTCTCAACCAAGGACTCTTATGTCGCGTCGTATCTCCCCCGTCATACCCGGCTTCGGGCTGACGCTGGGCTACACCTTGGTGTACCTCAGCCTGATTGTGCTCATACCACTGGCGGCGATGTTCGTGCACGCCGCTCAACTCACCTGGGATCAGTTCTGGGCAATTATCTCGGCGCCACGGGTATTGGCGGCGTTGAAACTGAGTTTCGGCACCGCCCTTTATGCCGCCATCATCAACGGCATCATTGGCACACTGCTGGCCTGGGTGCTGGTGCGCTATACCTTCCCTGGGCGCAAAGTCATCGATGCAATGATCGACTTGCCTTTCGCATTGCCTACCGCCGTGGCCGGTATTGCACTGACCGCGCTGTACACCCCCACCGGTCTGGTAGGTCAATTTGCAGCGGATCTGGGTTTCAAGATTGCCTACACCCCCCTGGGCATCACCCTGGCCCTCACTTTTGTGACACTTCCATTCGTAGTACGTACGGTACAGCCGGTGTTGGCCGATATTCCCCGCGAAGTGGAAGAAGCGGCGGCGTGCCTGGGTGCCAAACCCTGGCAGGTTGCCCGTCATATCCTGCTGCCCGCATTGCTGCCGGCCTGGCTAACCGGTTTCGCCTTGGCCTTTGCCCGTGGGGTTGGCGAGTACGGTTCGGTGATTTTCATCGCCGGCAACATGCCGATGAAAACCGAGATCCTGCCGCTGCTGATCATGGTCAAGCTCGACCAATACGATTACACCGGCGCTACCTCCATTGGTGTACTGATGTTGGTGGTTTCCTTCATTCTGTTGCTGCTGATCAACTTGCTGCAGCGGCGTATCGAAACCCCATAAGGAGGCGCGAACAATGTCCCAATCGTCTATTGCTGCCGCCTCTTCGGCCAACGCTGCCCGCCGTGGCAGTGCAACGTCGCGGCGAATCCTGATCGGCCTTGGCTGGCTGATTTTTGCGCTGTTCCTGTTACTGCCGCTGTTTATCGTGGTGTCCCAGGGTTTGAAAAATGGCCTGGGTGCGTTCTTCACCGCGATCTTCGAACCCGACGCACTGTCGGCGCTGAAACTCACGGTGATTGCCGTATTGATATCGGTGCCGTTGAACCTGGTGTTCGGCGTCAGCGCCGCATGGTGCGTGAGCAAGTACTCGTTCCGCGGCAAAAGCATGCTGGTGACCCTGATCGACCTGCCATTCTCGGTATCGCCCGTTATCGCCGGTCTGGTCTATGTGCTGATGTTCGGCGCCCAGGGGCTATTCGGCCCGTGGCTGCAGGATCACGACATCCAGATCGTCTTCGCCTTGCCGGGCATCGTGCTGGCGACGATTTTCGTCACAGTGCCGTTCGTGGCCCGTGAGCTGATCCCGCTGATGCAGGAACAAGGCACTCAGGAAGAGGAGGCCGCGCGTTTGCTCGGGGCCAATGGCTGGCAGATGTTCTGGCACGTCACCGTGCCCAACATCAAATGGGGCCTGATCTACGGCGTGGTGCTCTGTACCGCGCGGGCCATGGGTGAATTCGGTGCGGTGTCGGTGGTTTCCGGGCACATTCGCGGGGTGACCAACACCTTGCCGCTGCACGTCGAGATCCTCTACAACGAATACAACCACGTGGCCGCGTTCGCCGTGGCGAGCCTGTTGCTGATCCTGGCGCTCTTCATCCTGCTGCTCAAGCAGTGGAGCGAAAACCGTATTAACCGCCTGCGCGCCAGCGCCGCGGAGGAATGATTTCATGTCGATCGAAGTGCGTAATGTCAGCAAGAATTTCAATGCGTTCAAGGCGCTGAATGACATCAGCCTGGACATCCAGAGCGGTGAGCTGGTGGCGTTGCTTGGCCCGTCCGGCTGCGGCAAGACCACGTTGCTGCGGATCATCGCCGGCCTGGAAACCCCGGACCAGGGCAATATCGTGTTCCACGGCGAAGACGTCTCCGGCCACGACGTGCGTGATCGCAACGTCGGTTTCGTGTTCCAGCACTACGCCTTGTTCCGCCACATGACGGTGTTCGACAACGTCGCGTTTGGCCTGCGCATGAAGCCGAAAAACCAGCGCCCGAGCGAAAGCCAGATCGCAACCAAGGTTCACGAACTGCTGAACATGGTGCAGTTGGATTGGTTGGCTGATCGCTACCCGGAACAACTCTCCGGTGGTCAGCGTCAGCGTATCGCCCTGGCCCGCGCCTTGGCGGTGGAGCCGAAAGTGCTGCTGCTCGACGAACCCTTCGGCGCTCTCGACGCCAAGGTCCGCAAGGAGCTGCGGCGTTGGTTGGCGCGCCTGCATGAAGACATCAACCTGACGTCCGTTTTCGTGACCCACGACCAGGAAGAGGCGATGGAAGTCGCTGATCGCATCGTAGTGATGAACAAGGGCGTGATCGAACAGATCGGCTCGCCGGGTGATGTCTACGAAAATCCGGCCAGCGATTTCGTCTATCACTTCCTCGGCGATTCGAACCGCCTGCATCTGGGAGAAGACAATCACGTGCTGTTCCGTCCGCACGAAGTGTCGCTGTCGCGGCATGAACTGGAAGATCACCATGCGGCCGAAGTGCGGGATATCCGTCCGCTGGGCGCGACCACTCGCGTGACGCTGAAGGTCGAAGGGCAGAGTGATTTGATCGAGGCCGAAGTGGTGAAGGATCACGACAGCCTGATCGGCCTGGCGAAGGGCGAGACGCTGTTCTTCAAGCCGAAGGTCTGGCAGAAAGTCGCCAACCTCTAAAAGCTTCGCGAGCAGGCTCGCTCCCACATTTTGATCATCAGTGAACACAAAATCTGTGAACAACCGAGATCCACTGTGGGAGCGAGCCTGCTCGCGATTGCGATCTAGATAGCAGCACGCTTTGGATTAACCCGCACACCCCCCGCCCGCGCCTCGATCTGCTCTTTGAGTTCATGGCGCATCCCCAGCAAAAACGCCAGTTCAACCACCACAAACAACGGCCCGACAATCAACCCCGTCACATCATCGACAAACGCCGGCTTGCGACCTTCGTAGTGATGCCCGACAAACTGAATCGCCCAGCCAATCACGAACATCCCGATGCCGCTCGCCAGCCAGACCAGCGTGCTTTGCTGCGCGAGTGCCTGGCCGGCCCAAACGCACAGCCCCAGCAACACCGTCATCAGCACGCCGAGGCGCAACTCCAGGCGCAGGTAGAACCACGCCGACGCCAGTGACACCAGCACCGCAGGCGAAAGCCAGCCCCCGGCCCATTGCGGACGGGACAACAAGACCGCCACTGCCACGACGATCAATGGAATGCCGACGAAGTGGGTGGCGATGTTGCGCGGGTCGCGGTGGTAGGCGGCGTATTGACTGAGATGGTCAACGAGGCTTTTTTTCATTGTTATTCCTCCTGTAGGGTGACTGATCATGCCTTGGGGCCATTTCGCGCTCTGTCAGCCAGACGACAATCTCTAGGAGTTTTGATGGATAAGCAGGTCTGGCGTGCGCGCCTGATGCGTGGTCAGTGGTTCAGCCATCTGCCTGTGTCCCTACAGGATAGTCTGCTGGGTGCTGCGCGGGTACGGCACCTGTCAGCGGGTCAGCGCCTGTTCCAGCGTGGCGATCCGCCCTGTGGGCTGTACGCGGTGCTTGAAGGTGCGGTTCGCGTCGGCGCCGTCAACGAGCAGGGCAAGGAGGCATTGCTGGGCCTGGTGGAATCGCCTAACTGGTTCGGCGAGATCTGCCTGTTCGACGGTCAGCCACGTACCCATGATGCGTTCGGCGTGGGGCAGAGCACGCTGCTGCACCTCCCGCAAACCGTGCTGCTCAAGATGCTCGACGAACAGCCAGGGCATTGGCGGCAACTGGCATTGCTGATGAGCCAGAAACTGCGCATGACCTTCATCAATCTCGAACAGTTGAGCCTGTTGCCGGCCCCGGCCCGGCTGGCGCATCGCTTGCTGATGATCGCCGAAGGCTACGGCCAGCTCGACGAACCGCGTCGCGTCCTGCAACTGCCGCAAGAACAGCTTGCTGCCATGTTGTCGCTGTCACGCCAGACCACCAACCAGATCCTCAAGGATCTGCAGGGGCAGGGGATATTGCGTCTCGGGTATGGCGAGATCGAAATCCTCGATGTGCAACGGTTGCGGGCGTTGGTTGTTGTTTAATGGTGGGCTTTATCCGTGAACGCGCTTAGCCTGTCAGAACGACAGTCGAGGTGTGCCATGCGTGTACTGCTAGTAGAAGACAAACCAGGACTCGCCAAACTTCTGGCCAATGGCTTGAGTGAGGCAAGCTTTGTGGTGGATGTAGCGGTCAATGGCATGGACGGCCGGCGCTTTATCGAGAATGGCGAATATGAGCTGATTATCCTCGACGTCATGCTGCCAGGGCTCAACGGTTGGCAGTTGCTGCAACAGATCCGCAAGCTCGGCGAAACCCCTGTGCTGTTCCTCACCACCAAGGACGGCATCGAGGATCGCCTGCGTGGGTTGGAGTTGCACGAGGATGATTACCTGATCAAGCCGTTTGCCGTGAGTGAGCTGGTGGCGCGGGTGCGCAAGTTGTTGCGGCGGGATCGGGGGCGCTGAGTGGTTTCTGTGGTGCCTGTCCGGGCCTCTTCGCGAGCAGGCTCGCTCCCACATTAGACCGGGTCAGTCTGAACAACTCGTTCAACTGTGGGAGCGAGCCCGCTCGCGAAGAGGCCAGACGAGACAACCAACCTCCTGGATCAATCACCGCAACCCATCCCGAAACTGCCCCGGTGTCATCCCCGTCCAGCGCTTGAACGCACGGCTGAAGCTGCTGGTATCGGCAAACCCCAGCAAATAGCTGATCTCACTCAATGAGCATTGCGGATCACGCAGGTGCAGCAACGCCAGGTTTTCGCGGCTTTCGTTGAGCAGCGTATCGAACCGGCAACCCTCATCCGCCAGGTGCCGTTGCAGGCTGCGCAGACTCAGGTGCAGAGCCTTGGCGATGTGTTCGGCGCTGGGTTCGCCTTCCGGCAATTGCTCTTCAATGGCGTCGCGGACCTTGCGTTCCCACGTCAGCGGTTTGAGCTGCGCCAGGGTACGGTTGAGCACGGTTTCGTTGTGTTCGGCCAGTTCCGGGTTGGCATCGTCCAGGTGACTGTCGAAATCAGACAGCGCGAATTCCAGCCGATCCTCGCCGGTGGCGAAATACACTGGCGAGCGAAACACCTTGTGCCATTGGTGCGGGTCCGCCGGTTCAGGGCGACGCAAGTACACCGCCAGCGGTGCATAGTCGCGGCCCAGGCGATTGCGGCAAGTGCGCACATAAATCGCCACGAAGGCGTCGATGGCTTCGAAGGCCGGGGCTGGATTGCCTGGCGGGATTTTCAGATGGAAACAGTAGCGGTCATCGCAGCGGGTCAGCTCCAGTTCCAGGGCGTCGCTGACCACCTGGTGATAGCGCACGATGCGCTCGAAGACTTCGCGCAAGCTGCCGCTGGCCACCAGTGCATAACCTAGCGCGTGGAAGGTCGTGGGGCTGACGAAGCGCGAGACGCGCAGGCCAATCGCCGGGTCGCCGCTGACCTGTACCGCGATTTCCCACAGGCGCGTGGTGCCGGACAACGGATAGCGCGCATTCGGGTCGTCCATCAGTTGCGGGTCGAGCCCGGCCTGCTGGCACAGGGCGGTGCTGTCGAGGCCCAGGGCGTCGAGTTGCTTGCGCAGGGCGCGGGTCCAGCTGGCGAGGGAGGTCGGTTCAGTCATGCTGATTGGCGCTTCCGGTCAACAGGTTGGCGTTCTCGGCTACCGCTCCAGGTGTGTGAAGCGGGCAGGATGCGAACATCAATAACCAGAGGATGGAAGCATGCAAGGTACTTCTGCAAGTCCCCAGCGATTGAATGCAGCTGCGCGATCGGCACATATTCGTGAAGTGGTGCTGGCCAAGGGCGTAGAACTGCGCCAGCGCTACCCGATTCTCAAGCACCAGGACGCCTTGGGCGCGGGCATCCTGGCCTTCGCGCTGGCCGGGATGATCGGCTCGGCGGCGCTCTACATCCAGGGTCACATGGCTTGGTGGGTGTGCATGCTGCTCAATGCTTTTTTTGCGTCCCTGACCCACGAACTCGAGCACGACCTGATTCACAGCATGTACTTTCGCAAACAGCGGGTGCCGCACAACGTGATGATGGGCCTGGTCTGGCTGGCGCGTCCGAGCACGATCAATCCGTGGATTCGTCGTCACCTGCACCTCAATCACCACAAGGTATCCGGCTCCGAAACCGACATGGAAGAGCGTGCCATCACCAACGGCGAGCCTTGGGGTTTCGCGCGGTTGTTGATGATTGGCGACAACATCATGTCGTCGTTCATCCGCATGCTGCGGGCCAAGACCTGGGCGATGAAGCTCAGCATCATCCAGCGCACCCTGAAGGTCTATGCACCGCTGGCGCTAATACATTGGGGCGCGTGGTATGTGTTTCTCGGTTTCCACACCGCGAATGGCATCGCCTACCTGATGGGCACGCCGATCGAGTGGTCGGCGACCACGGTGTCGGTGATGAGCGTGATTGATATCGCCACGGTGGTGATCATCGGCCCGAATGTGCTGCGCACCTTTTGCCTGCACTTCATCAGTTCGAACATGCACTACTACGGTGACATCGAGCCAGGTAACGTCATGCAGCAGTGCCAGGTGTTGAATGCCTGGTGGCTATGGCCGTTGCAGGCGTTCTGCTTCAACTTCGGCAGCAGCCACGGGATTCATCACTTTGTGGTGAAGGAACCGTTCTACATCCGCCAGATGACCGTGCCGGTGGCGCATAAAGTGATGCGTGAGATGGGGGTGCGGTTCAATGATTTCGGGACGTTTGCGCGGGCGAACCGGTTTGTGCGCAAGGACGAAGCTCAGGGTGAAACCGTAGAGGGCGTGCGCGTCTGATGGCCTCATCGCTGACTTGCCAGCGATAGCGATTTTTCAGACAACCTCAATCCGGCTGAAATGGCGGCTCACTCAATGTCTGGTCTCTGCAGCCCTTACAGAGCAAAGCCGCAGTAAATCACACATTGTTAATATTCTTTTTTGGTCTATCTATAACGTTAAAAATTACTTTAAGAGATAAGCGTCTGGCTTGATGATTAAGCCATCGGGTAGCAATTTGCTCGACCTCGGGCATCCCCATCGACTTCAAGATTCATTAAACCGACACCTATTTAGCGCGAAACGTTTATAGGAGGAATTCACCATGACGTTATTGATCAAGTTGTCGGTGATCACTGCGCGCTGACAATTTTTCAAGTTTCCTGGGGCCGTCTCCTTGGCAGGGTGCGGCCCCTTTTTTTACCTGTAGGAGCTGGCTTCCCAGCGTAAGCGGTTTGTCAGGCGGTAGCTCTTTGACTGGAAGGACGCCTTCGCTGGCAAGCCAGCTCCCACAATTCTTATATTCGATTCAGGACTTAATAAATAGCTTCTTATTCCTTAACGAATATAAATCCCATCCCTATACTCGATCAGGAACAGACACGCAGCAGGAGAGCTTGCCCCATGCGCAACGAATCAATTCGCTACCTGATTGTGCCGGGCTGGCAAGGATCGCCAGAAGATCATTGGCAAAGCCACTGGCAAAACAGTTTGCCGAACAGCGCACGGGTGGAGCAGGCGGACTGGCTGACGCCGCGTCGTGAAGACTGGGTGGCGGCGCTGGCCGAGGCGATTGCAGCCGACAGCACTCCCGTCATCCTGATCGCCCACAGCCTTGGCTGCATCACCGTCGCGCACTGGGCGGCTACGGCGCCAGTGCAGTTTCTGCGTCAGGTACGTGGTGCCTTGCTGGTCGCGCCAGCGGACGTCGAACGCCCGGCTTGCGCGCCGGCGCTGCGCAATTTTGCACCGATTCCAACCGATCTTTTGCCGTTTCCCAGCCAGGTTGTCAGCTCTGACAACGACAGCGCCGTCAGCGCGCCGCGGGCTCTGGAGCTGGCGCGTAACTGGGGCGCGGAGGCGGGGATCCTGGCGGGTGCCGGGCACATCAATGTGAAGTCGGGTCATCAGCGTTGGGAGCAGGGTTTTGCCTATCTCTATCGTCTGCAAAACCGCATGGAACACCACGCCCTGCGCCGCGCCTGAACCTTTTGTTTTTTTCAACGCCCCCGTCCCCTGGCGGTTTTGGGCGGGAGTCTGCCATGAGCTTTGAAACCTTTGGTCAGCCACTGCTGACCTTTCCCGATGCTGAAAAAAGTCCCCTGAGCATCCGCGCCAAGGCGCTGGTATTCGTCGACCCGCGCTCGCGGCAATTACGCCAGGAGCTGGAACAGCTGGCACCGCGCTCGATCTCGGTACTGATTCGTGGTGAAACCGGCAGCGGCAAGGAACTGCTGGCCCGGCACATCCACCGCGCCAGTGATCGCGGCGGTTTGTTCGTCTCGGTCAATTGCGGAGCAATCAGCCCAACCTATGCCGACGCCGAATTGTTCGGCTATGCCGCCGGCAGCTACAGCGGTTCTGCCAGCAGCCGCGCCGGTTGGTTCGGTTCGGCCAACGGTGGCACGTTGTACCTGGATGAAATCGGCGACCTGCCGCTGCCGATACAAATCAAATTGCTCGCCGCCCTGGAAAACCACGAAGTGACCCGCGTCGGTGCGCATCAACCGAGCCCGGTGGACGTGCGCCTGGTCGCCGCTACCAGTATCGACCTGGCCCAGGCTGTCGCCGCCGGGAAATTCCACGAGCGGCTCTACCATTACCTCAGCGAAGGTCAACTCGAACTACCAGCACTGCGCGAACGTGTGGGCGACATCCTGTCGTTGGCCGAATACTTCCTCGGCATCTACAGCCAGCGCCTGGACCTGCCAGTGCCGTTGATCAGCGAGGCCGCGCAAGCGGTGCTGGAGCGACATAGCTGGCCGGGCAATACCCGTGAGCTGGAAAACGTCATTCACTTTGCGCTGTTGGTGAGTACCGGCGACGAGATTTTGCCGGAGCATTTGAATTTGCCTGATGAAGGGCTGAAGCAGATCGAACAGCAGCTCAAGCGGATACTCGGAAGCGGCTCCACCACTGAGAAAGAAGCCTTGAGACGCCTTCTACAAAACGCCGGCCTCCTGTAGGAGCTGCCGCAGGCTGCGATCTTTTGATTTTCAGCTGCCTTGAGGTCACAAAGGAGCAAAATCAAAAGATCGCAGCCTGCGGCAGCTCCTACATGGGTTGTGGCGATGTATGAACAAAATGGAATATGAAAGTGAATAAAAGATATTGTTCGGGAATAAAAAATCCCGGTATTGTCCGCGTCACGCCAGCGATAGCACTTCACTGGCACCTAAATATCTAGCCGTCGCCACAAGCGACCGTGATTTTCGATAAGGACACTGCATGAAAAAGGTTCTGTTGTTCACCGCACTGGCGGCTGCCCTGACTGCGGGCCTGGCACAGGCTGGCGAGAAACTGGTGGTTGCGGCGACCCCGGTTCCACACGCCGAGATTCTCGAACTGATAAAGCCAACCCTCGCCAAAGAAGGCGTGGACCTGGAAATCAAGGTTTTCACCGACTACGTTCAGCCAAACGTGCAGGTCGACCAGAAGCGTCTGGACGCCAACTACTTCCAGACCCTGCCGTACCTGAAGAGCTTCAACGAAGGCAAAGGCACTCACCTGGAAACCGTGATCGGCGTTCACGTCGAACCGTTCGGTGGCTACTCGAAGAAAGTCAAAACCCTGGCCGAGCTGAAAGACGGCGCGACCATTGCCATCCCTAACGAAGGCAGCAACAGCGGCCGTGCCCTGATCCTGTTGCAGAAGGCTGGCCTGATCGAGTTGAAAGACCCGAAGAACGCCCTGGCCACCCCGAAAGACATCGCCAAGAACCCGCACAACTTCAAGTTCAAGGAGCTTGAGTCCGCCATGCTGCCGCGTGTGCTGGACCAGGTTGACCTGGACATGATCAACACCAACTACGCGCTGGAAGCGGGCCTGAACCCGGCCAAGGATGCACTGGTGATCGAAGGTGCCGATTCGCCTTACGTCAACTTCCTGGTTGCTCGTCCTGATAACAAGGACAGCGTCGCCATCCAGAAACTGGCCAAGGCCCTGACCAGCCCGGAAGTGAAAGCTTTCATCGAGAAGAAGTACAGCGGCGCGGTTTTGCCAGCGTTCTGATTCACGAGGTAAACCCGTTCCAGGTTGCCAACGCCGACAGCTGAGACAGCGTCGGCGTGATCGTTCCCACGCAGAGCGTGGGAACGATCCATGTGCCTCAATCCGGCCAATACCACGCCGGCTCATCCAGCATCCGCTGCCCGACAATCCCGGTTTGCCCGAGGTTTTTCTCCAGCACGATGCAATTGCACTGCGGGTCCTCTTGCAGTGCCGAAATCAGGCGTCGCGCATGGGACACCACCCACACCTGGCATTGCTCCGACGCCCGGATAATCAGCCTCGCCAGCGCTGGCAGCAGATCCGGATGCAGACTGGTTTCCGGTTCGTTCAGCACCATCAATGTCGGCGGCCGGGGCGTCAGCAGTGCCGCCACCAATAGCAAGTAACGCAACGTCCCGTCCGACAACTCAGCCGCCGACAACGGCCGCAGCAAACCTTCCTGATAGAACTCGATAGCAAAGCGTCCGCCGGGAAGCGGTTCGATGTGCAGTCGTGCACCGGGAAATGCGTCACTGATCGCGTTGCGCAATGCCTCGGGGTCGCCGATTTCGATAATGGTCTGCAATGCTGCCGCCAGGTCCCGACCGTCGTGGTGCAATACCGGGGTGCGGGTGCCCAGTTGTGGCTGACGCACCAGAGCGTCGGCATCGCTGCGAAAGTGATCGTAGAAGCGCCAGCGGCGGATGAACTCACGGGTCTCCAGGACTTCCGGCGAAGTACGCAGGCTGCCGACCTGATCGAACAGGCTGTCGAAATTCGGCGTGTGTTGCGCCAGCACGTCCCAGCTGCGGTTGGACCGACTGCGAATCAGCGGGCCGTCACGATCTACCAAAACGCTTGCTGGGCGATAGAACGTCCCGGCCCACAGACATTCGCGCTTGATTTGCGGGTCGAGGCTGAAACGTGACGGAATGGGTAAAGGGTTTCCAGGGAGCATGAAATGACCATTCGAATCGGGCAGCCCCAGGCTGATCGAGTATCCGAATTCTTCTCCGGTAAATCCCAATCGCAAACGCTTCACGCCCTGTCGCACCGACGTCTCTACCGGCACTTCGCCATTGCGCATGCGCCGGGTGATGGTTTCCGGGCCGGCCCAGAAGGTCGAATGAAGTCCACCCTCGCGAGCCAACGCATTGACCACGCCACCCTGAGCCGTTTCCGCCAATAGGCGCAGCGCGCGGTAGAGATTGGATTTACCACTGCCGTTGGGGCCAGTAATCAGGTTCAACCGACCCAGCGGAATGACCAGTTTGTTGATCGAGCGGTAATTGGCCACCGCGAGGGTCTTGAGCATGAAGGACGTTCTCTGTAGGCGCTGCCGGAGACTGCGATCTTTTTTGATTCTTATCATTTAAATGCAAAAGATCTCAGCCTTTCGCAGCTCCTGTGTAGGAAATGACGATTATTGCGTGGGCGAAGGTTAATCCCTGTTCTAAGCTCACATGCGAATCGCGCCCGTTAAACGCAAAGGAGTCTGCATGGTTGTTCCCGGATTGAAAATCGCGCTTGGCCTGAGCCTGTTGGCTTTGCTGAGCGCATGCAGTGAAGAGGCGCCGGTCGAAAAGAACCGGCCCCGGGTTTTCGTGCAAGAGGTCAAGCTGGCCGACTACGCCGTCAACATCACGTTGACCGGTGATGTCCAGGCCCGGGTGCAGACTGAGTTGTCGTTCCGCGTCGGGGGCAAGATCATCCAGCGTATGGTGGATGTCGGTGACCGGGTCTCGGCCAGGCAGGTGCTCGCCCGGCTCGATCCCAAGGACCTGCAGACCAACGTCGATTCGGCCCAGGCCCAGGTCGTCGCCGAGCAGGCCAAGGTCAAGCAGAACGCCGCGGCCTTCGTGCGCCAGCAGAAATTGTTGCCCAAGGGCTATACCAGCCAGAGCGAATACGATTCCGCCCAGGCGGCATTGCGCAGCACCCAAAGTTCGCTCGCGGCTGCCGAGGCGCAACTGGCCAACGCCCGTGAACAATTGAGCTACACCGCGTTGATCGCCGACGCACCGGGCGTGATCACGGCGCGGCAGGCCGAGGTCGGCCAGGTGGTGCAGGCCACGGTGCCGATTTTCAGCCTGGCCCGGGACGGGGATCGGGATGCGGTGTTCAACGTCTACGAGTCGCTACTGGCCGAGCCACCGTCGGACAGGGCGGTGGTGGTCAGTCTGCTGGATAATCCGGCGGTCAAGACCACCGGGACCGTGCGGGAAGTCACTCCGGCCGTCTCCGAGCAAACGGGTACGGTGCAGGTCAAAGTCACCCTCGACAGCTTGCCGCCAGGGATGCAATTGGGCTCGGTGGTGAGTGCCACCGCCAATACCCGGGGCAAGTCCGCCGTGGAGCTGCCGTGGTCGGCGCTGACCAAAAATGTCAGCGAGCCGGCGGTGTGGCTGGTGGATGGGGAGGGCAAGGCGCAATTGCACAACGTCAAGGTTGGCCGCTACCTGACCGGTAAAGTCATCATCAGCGCCGGACTGACCGGCGGTGAAAAAGTCGTCGTCGCGGGCGGTCAGTTGCTGCACCCCGGTGTGACGGTGGAAATCGCCGAAGACACCTACAAGGATTTGTCTGTGGGGGCTGCGCAATGAAGCGTCTGTTAGTGGTGCTCGCCGGTATGATGCTGCTGGCCTGCTCGAAAGAAGAACCCGCCCCGGAAATAGTGCGTCCAGTGTTGTCGATCACGGTCCAGGCCCTGGATGAGCAGAATCTCGGGCGTTTCGCGGGCAGCATCCAGGCCCGTTATGAAAGCAATATCGGTTTCCGAGTGCCGGGGCGCATAGCCAGTCGCAGCGTCGATGTCGGTGCCGAAGTCGACAAAGGGGCCTTGCTCGCCACGCTTGATCCCACCGACCAGCAGAACCAGTTGCGTTCGGCCGAGGGCGACCTGGCGAGTGTCCAGGCGCAACTCATCAACGCCCAGGCCAGCGCCCGGCGACAGCAGCAATTGTTTGATCGCGGGGTGGGCTCCCAGGCGCAGCTCGACAGCGCACTCACCGACCTGAAAACCACCCAGGCCTCGCTCGACCAGGCCAAGGCCGCGGTCAGCCAAGCCAGGGACCAGCTCAACTATGTCGAGTTGCGCGCCGATCACAAGGCCGTGGTCACGGCGTGGAGTGCCGAAGCCGGGCAGGTCGTCACCGCGGGCCAGCAGGTGGTCACTTTGGCGCAGCCGGACATCAAGGAAGCGGTGATCGACCTGCCCGACACCTTGATCGACCAGTTGCCCGCCGACGTGGTGTTCCAGGTTGCCTCGCAACTGAACCCGAACATTGCCACCACGGCCATTGTGCGTGAAATCGAACCCCAGGCCGAAAGTGCGACCCGAACCCGGCGCGCACGCCTGACGCTGACCGAAACACCGCCGGCGTTTCGCCTCGGCACGGCGATCAGCGTGACCTTGAGTAGCGCGATCAAGCCGCGCATCGAGCTCCCCCTGAGTGCCTTGCAGGAGGTCGACGGCAAAAACCGCGTCTGGATCATTGATGCGCAGACGCAAACGGTTTCTCCAAGGGATGTCAGCATCGTCAGCCGTACGCAAACTACGGTGGTGCTGGCCAACGATATCAAGGCTGGCGAGCGAGTCGTCAGTGCCGGTGTGAACAGCCTCAAGCCGGGGCAGAAAGTGAAAGTCGATGAGGGCAACCCACAATGAAAGGGAGTTTCAACTTATCCGAATGGGCCCTCAAGCATCAGTCGTTCGTCTGGTATTTGATGTTTGTTTCTCTGCTGATGGGCGTCTTCTCGTACCTGAACCTGGGTCGCGAGGAAGACCCGTCGTTCACCATCAAGACCATGGTGATCCAGACCCGCTGGCCCGGTGCAACCCAGGAAGAAACCCTCAAGCAGATCACCGACCGTATCGAGAAAAAGCTCGAAGAGCTTGATTCCCTCGACTACGTGAAAAGCTATACCCGCCCTGGCGAATCCACGGTCTACGTGTACTTGCGCGATACCACCAAGGCCAAGGACATCCCGGAAATCTGGTACCAGGTGCGCAAGAAAATCGGCGACATCCGCTACTCGTTTCCCCAGGGCATTCAGGGGCCGTCGTTCAACGACGAGTTCGGTGACGTGTTTGGTTCGATCTACGCCTTCACCGCCGATGGCCTGTCGTTGCGCCAGTTGCGCGATTACGTCGAGCAGGCGCGCGCCGATATCCGCGGTGTGCCGGGGCTGGGCAAGATCGAGATGGTCGGCCAGCAGGACGAAGTGCTCTACCTGAATTTCTCGACACGCAAACTGGCGGCGCTGGGCATCGACGAGCAGCAAGTCGTACAAGCCCTGCAGACCCAGAACGCCGTGACGCCGTCCGGGGTGATCGAAGCCGGTCCGGAGCGGATTTCCGTGCGCACGTCCGGGCAGTTCATTTCCGAGAAGGATCTGGCCAACGTCAACTTGCGGCTCAATGACCGTTTCTATCGCCTGGCCGATATCGCCGATATTCGCCGTGGTTACGTCGACCCGTCGACCCCGGAATTTCGCTTCAATGGCCAACCCGCCATCGGTTTGGCCATTGCGATGCAAACGGGCGGCAACATCCAGGACTTCGGTAAGGCCCTGCACCAGCGCATCAGCGAGCTCACGGCGGATCTGCCAGTAGGCGTCGGTGTGCACAACGTGTCCGATCAGTCTGTCGTCGTGGAAGCGGCCGTAGGCGGGTTCACCAGTGCGTTGTTCGAAGCCGTGGTGATCGTGTTGGTGGTCAGCTTCATCAGCCTCGGCGTACGCGCGGGGCTGGTGGTGGCGTGCTCGATCCCGCTGGTGCTGGCGATGGTCTTCGTGTTCATGGAATACAGCGGCATCACCATGCAGCGAATTTCCCTCGGCGCATTGATCATCGCTCTCGGACTCCTGGTGGATGACGCGATGATCACCGTCGAGATGATGGTCTCGCGTTTGGAACTGGGCGAAACCAAGGAACAGGCCGCGACCTTTGCCTACACTTCGACCGCCTTCCCGATGCTCACCGGTACGCTGGTAACAGTGGCGGGTTTCGTCCCCATTGGTCTCAATGGCAGCTCAGCCGGTGAATACACCTTCACCCTGTTTGCGGTCATTGCAGTGGCCATGTTGGTCTCGTGGGTTGTCGCGGTGTTGTTCGCCCCGGTGATTGGCGTGCACATCCTCAGTACCAATGTGAAGCCGCACTCGGCAGAGCCCGGGCGCCTCGGGCGGGCGTTCAATGGCGGCCTGCTGTGGAGCATGCGTAACCGCTGGTGGGCGATCGGCATAACGGTGCTGCTGTTCGGGTTGTCGGTGGTCGGCATGCGCTTTGTGCAGAACCAGTTCTTCCCGGCCTCGGATCGCCCGGAAATCCTGGTGGATCTGAACCTGCCGCAAAATGCCTCGATTGATGAAACCCGCAAAGCCGTGGATAAACTTGAAGCGACCCTCAAGGGCGACCCCGACATCGTGCGCTGGAGTACCTACATCGGCCAGGGCGCGATTCGTTTCTACCTGCCCCTCGACCAGCAACTGCAGAACCCTTACTACGCTCAGCTGGTGATTGTGAGTAAAGACTTCGAGACGCGCGCAGCCCTCAGTGACCGCCTGCGCGAACGCCTGCGCAAAGACTTCGTCGGCATCGGCAGTTTCGTCCAGGCCCTGGAAATGGGCCCACCCGTGGGGCGGCCGATCCAGTACCGCGTCAGCGGCCCGGACATCGACCAGGTGCGCAAGCACGCCATCGATCTGGCCAGCCAACTGGACAAGAACCCGCACATCGGTGAAATCATTTTTGACTGGAACGAGCCAGGCAAGGTACTGCGCATCGACATCGCCCAGGACAAGGCGCGCCAGCTCGGCTTGTCGTCCGAAGACGTGGCGAACCTGATGAACAGCATCGTCAGCGGCTCGACGGTGACCCAGGTCGACGACGATATCTATCTGATCAACGTGGTCGGTCGCGCCGTGGACGCCGAGCGGGGCTCACCGGATACCCTGCAGAACCTGCAGATCCTCACACCGGGCGGCACCTCCATTCCACTGCTGGCGTTTGCCTCCGTGCGCTACGAACTCGAGCAACCGCTGGTGTGGCGTCGCGACCGCAAACCGACAATCACCATCAAGACGGCGGTCATCGGTGATATCCAGCCAACCGATCTGGTGACACAGCTCAAGCCGGATATCGAAAAATTCGCCGCCTCGTTGCCGGCTGGCTACAAGGTCGCCACGGGCGGTACGGTGGAGGAAAGCGCCAAGGCCCAGGGGCCGATCAACAAGGTGGTGCCGTTGATGGTGTTCCTGATGGCCACCTTCCTGATGATTCAGCTGCACAGCGTGCAGAAGATGTTCCTGGTGGCCAGCGTCGCGCCGCTGGGGCTGATTGGCGTGGTGCTGGCGCTGGTGCCGACCGGAACGCCGATGGGCTTCGTGGCGATCCTCGGCATCCTGGCGCTGATCGGTATCATCATCCGCAACTCGGTGATCCTGGTGACCCAGATCGATGAGTTCGTGGCACAAGGTTCGTCACCCTGGGATGCGGTGGTGGAAGCTACCGAGCATCGTCGTCGACCGATCCTGCTGACCGCGGCGGCGGCGAGCCTGGGCATGATCCCGATTGCCCGGGAAGTGTTCTGGGGGCCGATGGCCTACGCGATGATTGGCGGGATCATCGTCGCCACCTTGCTGACGCTGCTGTTTTTGCCGGCCTTGTATGTGGCCTGGTACAAGATTCGCGAGCCGAAGAAAGAAGTGCGCTAAGACGAGCGCTGCGCGCTCATCGCGGGCAAGCCCGCGATGGCGTCAGTACTGACTACGAAGACTTGCGCCATACACTCGCCAACCAAGGCTGCTGCTCGCGCGGCAGCCCCGCTGGCCGGTAGTAATGCTCCAGCTCCACAAAGCCCGCTTCGGTCAGCAATTGCTGCCATGCCTTCAGGTCGTGATACGACCCATAGCGTGGCCCGTTCCAGCCTTCCTGGTTGTCGCCACGGGGATTGGAACTGAACAACACACCACCTGCCTTCAATGCCGTGCGCAGCTCTTTCAATACCCGGGGCAGCTCCTGGCGCGGGATGTGAAACAACACCGCATTGGCAAAAATCCCATCGAAGCGTTCCTGAGGCAAATCCAGCTTCAGGAAGTCCTGCTGCCAGACCTCGCAACCGCTGTCCTCCCGGGCCATTTGCGCAAACTTCTGCGAGCCATCAAGGCCTACCGCCGTGTGGCCCATGCGCGTAAAGGTCTGCAGGTCGCGACCGGGACCACAGCCAAAATCGAGAATGTCGAACGGCGGCTCGCCCTGAATATGCCGCAACAGCGCGTCGATGTTCTGGCTGACATCGTGATCGCGGGTGCCTTCGCGGAAACTTTCGGCCACCGAGTTGTAATGGTCCAGAGTCGTGGACGTGATCTGCTCGAGGTCGGCGGGAGTCTGTTTCATGGTCGGCTGCGCAGGTAAAGGGAGATGCGCAAACTATAAGCGCTTTCGCGCTTTAAAGATCGCAGCCTGCGGCAGCTCCTACAGAGGAGCTCCCTGTAGGAGCTGCCGAAGGCTGCGATCTTTTGATCTTGATTCAGCTCTTCTTCATCCCCAGGCACTCAATGGAATGATCCACCATCGCCTTGGCAATCTCCAGCAAATGCCAGACCGAGAACACCATTGCACGGTCGGCGCCCTTTAGATGGTCGCCACATTGATAGGCTGTGACCGAGGCGCAGCGCAGCAGATCGGCGATGTAGAGTTGGGTGTCTTCGAAGCTCACGTCTTTGCTGACGTTGTAGAACCGCAGTTCGTCGGGCGGGGAGGGTTGATCGCCGGTGAGGTAGAAATCAATGGCGCGGTAGAGCGCTGATCGATCCCTGAGCGGGTCTTTTTCGGGGGGTGGGTCGGGTACTGATCTTTCCATGTGTTGCTCCTATTGCTGCATGGGAGCCGACACTTTTCGCCTACTAAACGATTGGGTGGCGGCTGTACGCAGGTTAGTAGGCCGGTCAATAGGAGAAACCGGTGCACCCGAAGGTACCCCACGCACAGCCACCATTTTCTGCATGCGGCAAAGTGCCGGACATGAGCATGGAATTGCTATGCGCCTATTGTTCCGGGCTACTAAACCCGATCACTGATGAGCAGTGACGGACCGAGACTAACCACGGAGTTTGGTAGGCGCAAGCGAGCGGAATAATCTAGGAAACGTCCTGCAAAGGAAAGGGATTGAGCCTTCAGAATTGCCGATTTTCTTGTACGAAATATCGCCAAGATCGCAGCCTTCGGCAGCTCCTACAGGGTGTACACATTCCCTGTGGCGCCACCCTGTAGGAGCTGCCGAAGGCTGCGATCTTTTGATCTTGATCTAACGTTTGTTCAATCCCCGAGCCAACCGATCCCCACCCAACTGAATCACCGCCACCAACGCCACCAGCAACACGATCACCGTCAGCATGATCTGGCTATCGAAGCGCTGATACCCATACCGATAGGCAATGTCCCCCAACCCACCGGCACCAATCGCCCCCGCCATGGCAGATGAGTTGATCATCGTCACCAGGGTGATGGTGAAGCCCCCGACAATCCCCGGCAGCGCCTCAGGCAACAGCACATGCCAGACGATGTGCTCACGTCGGCAGCCCATGGCCTGTGCGGCTTCGATCAAGCCGTGATCGACTTCGCGCAAGCTGACTTCAGCGATGCGCGCAAAGAACGGCGTAGCGGCGATGGTCAATGGCACCACGGCTGCCCAAACGCCGTACGTGGTACCGACGATCAAGCGAGTGAACGGAATCAACGCCACCATCAGGATCAGGAACGGAATCGAGCGGAACAGGTTTACGAAGGCACCCAGTGCGCGGTTAAGCGCCGGGGCTTCGTAGATGCCGCCCTTGGAACTGGTGACCAGGATCACTGCCAGCGGAATGCCCGCCATCAGTGCAATCAACGACGACACGCCGACCATCAGAAACGTGTCGATGAAACCCTGCAGCAAGCGATCAAACCACATAACCCAATACCTCTACCTGTTGCGCCCAATGGCCGGCGCGTTCGCGCAGTTCTTCGGCGCCGAGGGGCGAACCTGTCACCGCCAGCAGCAGTTGCCCGAGCGCATGCCCCTGAATCCGTTCCACGCCACCCTGCAGCAAACGCACGCGGCCACCGAGTGCACTGAACAGTGCGGCAAGGTCCGGTTCGGCCTGGGCCGTTCCGGTGAACTGCAGGCGCAGTACCACCGCGTCTTCCGCGGACTGCGGTTGCGGATGCAAGCGGCTTTGCAGCTCTGGCGGCAGGGCGTGTTGCAACGGTGCGAGCAGGGTCTTGCTGACCTCATGCTGCGGGTTGCCGAAGACCTCCCACACCGGGCCTTGTTCGACGATGCGCCCGTGTTCCAGCACCACGACGCGATCACAGATCTCGCGGATCACCGCCATTTCATGGGTGATCAGAATGATCGTCAGGCCCAGGCGCTGATTGATCTCGCGCAGCAGGCCGAGGATCGATTGCGTGGTCTCCGGGTCCAGTGCCGAAGTGGCTTCGTCGCACAGCAGAATCGCCGGGTCGTGAACCAGGGCGCGGGCGATGCCGACGCGCTGTTTCTGGCCGCCGGACAGTTGCGCCGGGTAAGCCTTGTGCTTGGCTTGCAAGCCCACCAGTTCCAGCAGTTCACGAACCTTCTGCTCGCGCTTTTCCTTGGGTACGCCGGCGACTTTCAGCGGCAGCTCGACGTTCTGCCAAACCGTCTTGGCGGACATCAGGTTGAAGTGCTGGAAGATCATGCCGATGCGCCGACGCAACGCCACCAGATGGTCTTCATCGAACTCGCCGATGTCCACTTGATCGATCAGCACGCGCCCCGACGTCGGTTGTTCGAGGCGGTTGATGGTGCGGATCAGCGACGACTTGCCGGCGCCGCTACGACCGATGATGCCGAACACTTCACCGTGCTGGATCGCCAGGTCGATGCCCTGCAACGCGGCCACCGGACCTTGCTTGCCGTCATAGGTTTTACCCAGGCCGATGAAGCGCACGTGAGCGCGGTTCAGGTCCGGGTGCAGTTCGGTCTGTTCAGCTTTCTGGGGCTCTGGAATATCCAGTCGCCGTTGGATCGCAGCTGTCATGCTCAGCTCTCCCAACCGGCTTGGTAGAGCTTGCCGTGGGCTTTATCCAAGGCTGCGCGAACGGCTGGCGAGTGCTGGTAGATGTCGACGAACTTGATCAGGCGCGGGTCGGTTTTGCTCTTCGGCTGGATCACGAACTGGATCACGTATTCCTTGTGGTCGAGGCCGTCGAACAGCAGGGCAGAACCGGCGTCGAAGGTTTTAGCCAGGCGAATATAGGCCGGGTAGCCCTGGACGAGATCGGCGTCGTCGTAGGCACGTACCAGTTGTACGGCTTCGACTTGCAGGATCTTGATGTTCTTCGGGTTGGCGATGATGTCTTCTTCGGTGGCCTTGTAGCCGACCCCCGGTTTAAGCGTGATCAAGCCGGCCTTGGCCAACAGCTGCAAGCCACGCCCGCTGTTGATCGGGTCGTTGGCGATGGCCACGCTGGCGCCTTGCGGTAGCTCGTCGAAGCTTTTGTACTTCTTCGAGTAGAGACCGACATTGTTGATGATCCCCGGTGCAAAGGGCACCAGGTCAAACCCTGAGGCATTCTTGGCGTTTTCCAGGAACGGGATGTGTTGGAAGTAGTTCACGTCGATGTCGCCGGCGGCGAGGCTGACGTTGGGCGCGATCCAGTCGGTGAATTCCACCAGTTCAACTTTCAGGCCTTGTTTGCCGGCCTCTTCTACGGCCGCTTCCAGAGGAATGGCGAAGGCGGCGGTGGTGCCGATTTTCAGCGGCGCATCGGCGGCGAAAACCGCGGAGCTGAACAGGCCGAGGGCCAGGGCCAGTGCTTTGACTGGGTGGGTCAGGAGTTTCTTGGTCATGTTGGTTATTCCAGTCAGTACATAAATTTGGCCGATCGTTCCCACGCTCTGCGTGGGAACGCCTCTCGGGACGCTCCGCGTCCCTGCGGCTGTGACGCGGAGCGTCACTGGCTGCATTCCCACGCAGAGCGTGGGAACGATCAGTTACAAGGGTTAGTGTCGGTAGTGAGATCCGGTGTGTTGCTCAGGCAAATGCGCCCCTTCGTGAAACAGCTTTTCGCGCAACGAGCCACCGTCATAGGCGGTCTTGTACGACCCACGCCGTTGCAACTCCGGGATCACCAGCTCAATGAAATCCACATAGCTTTCCGGTGTGACGATGCGCGTCAGGTTGAAGCCGTCCAGGCCGGTTTCGGCGATCCACGATTCCAGCTCATCGGCCACTTGCCCGGGCGAGCCGACCACGGTGATGTAGCGGCCACCCAGGGCGTGTTGCTCCAGCAATTTGCGCCGGGTCCAGTCGTTGTTCTGCAGGTTTTTGGTCGCCGACTGGATCGCGTTGCTCTTGACGTACTGGATGGGTTCGTCGATGCCATACTCGGAAAAATCGATGCCGGTGGAGGCCGAAAAATGCGCCACGCCGGCCTCGGCGCTGGCGTAGCTCAGGTATTCGGCGTGCTTGGCCCAAGCGAGTTCTTCAGTTGCGCCGACGATCACGTTCAAGCCCATGAACACTTTGATGTCCTCAGGGTTGCGCCCGGCCTCGACGGCGCTGGCGCGAACCTTGTCCACTTGGACCTTGGTCGACGGTTTGTTCTGGCCGCTGATGAACACGCACTCGGCGTGGCGCCCGGCGAACAGCAAACCGCGATCGGAACTACCCGCCTGGAATAGCACCGGGGTGCGCTGCGGTGACGGCTCGCACAGGTGATAACCCTCCACCTGATAGAACTCGCCCTTGTGTTCGACCTTGTGTACTTTTTCAGGCGCAGCGTAGATGCGCTGCTGCGGATCGTTGAGTACCGCGCCGTTTTCCCAACTGCCTTCCCAGAGTTTGTAGAGCACCTCCAGGTATTCATCGGCCTGGTCGTAGCGGCGGTCATGCTCGACTTGTTCGTTCAGGCCCATGGCCTTGGCCGCGCTGTCGAGGTAACCGGTGACGATGTTCCAACCGACTCGACCGCGACTCAGATGATCCAGCGTCGACATGCGCCGGGCGAACAGGTACGGCGGTTCGTAGGTGAGGTTGGCGGTGAGGCCGAAACCAAGGTTTTTCGTCACCGCAGCCATCGCCGAAACCAGCAGCAACGGGTCGTTGACCGGCAGCTGGATCGACTCTTTGAGCGGCACGTCCACCGAGTTCTGGTACACGTCATAGACGCCGACGATATCCGCGATGAATAAGCCGTCGAACAACCCGCGTTCCAGCACCTGTGCCAGTTCGGTCCAGTATTCGATCGTCTTGTACTGGGTCGAGGTGTCCCGTGGATGCGTCCACAAGCCATGGTTGATGTGCCCGATGCAGTTCATGTTGAACGCGTTGAGCAGGATCTTCTTTTTCGCCTCGGCCATCAGATGGTCCCCCGCAGTGGCGGGTTTTCATCGTTGAGGTAGTAGTTGCCGACTGCGTGATATTTCCAGCGCACCGGGTCGTGCAGGGTATGCACCCGGGCGTTGCGCCAATGGCGATCCAGACCGTGCTCGATCAGGGTGGCCTGGCTGCCGGCCAATTCGAACAAGGTGGTGCCGGCGGCGAGGGAAATTTCAGTGCTGATGGCGCGAGCCTCGGCGACCGCAATCGACGCGGCAGCGACGCTCTCGGCATGAGTATCGGCCTGGGCCTTGTCGAGCAATTCACCAGCGCGCTCAAGCAAGGCTTCGGCAGCGTGCAGACGAATGCTCAAATGGCCGAAACTCTTGAGGGTCAGTGGGTCGTCGCTGGCTTTTTCATGGGTGGCGTCGATCCATGGCCGGGTTTTGGTGCGCACGAAATGCAGCGCGTCTTCATAGGCCGCGCGGGCGATGCCGGTGTCGATGGCGGCATGGAGAATCTGCGCCAGCGGGCCGACCGGTGTCGGCCGCTCGAAGGCGGTCTGGAACGGGATCACGTCTTCGGCGGCCACAAAGACCTCTTCGAACACCACCGAGCCGCTACCGGTGGTGCGCTGGCCGAAGCCGCTCCAGTCGTCGATCACCGTCAGGCCCTTGCTGTTGCGCGGGACAAAAGCCAGTTGCTGCACGCCGTTTTCATCGATCACCGAGGTCGGGATGCGCTGGGCGTAGATCGCGCCGGTGGCGTAGAACTTGCGACCGTTGATGCGATAGCCATCGCCATCGCATGTCAGACGGGTGACGCGATCATGGGCGGTTTTTGTCCCCAGCTCTGCCAGTGCATTACCAAAGCGCTGGCCGGCCAGTACTTCGGCGTACAGGCGCTTTTTCTGCGCTTCGCTGCCATTCACGCGTAGCACTTCCAGCGCATAGAAGTGGTTCTGCGGGATTTGCCCGAGGGAACCATCCGCTTGGGCGATCAGTGCGATGACCTTGGCCAGGGTGACGTTGGAAACGCCCGCGCCGCCATACGCCTTCGGCACGCTGATGCCCCACAGGCCCGAGCGGGAGAACACCTCCAGCTCGGGGTGTGGCAAGCGACGTTCACGGTCGCGCAGGGCGCTGTCGCGTTTGAAATCTTCGGCCAGATCGCTGGCGACGATCAGGGCTTGCTCATCGCTGGTGATGACTGCGACGTGTTGAGAAAGGGTCATGTGTTTCTCCAGAGCTCTGGTAATAAAGTGTCTGGCCGTCAAATCCAGGAATGCCGAGCCGGCAACGTGCCGTTCAGGTAATAGGCGCCAACCGCGTGGTATTTCCAGCGCACCGGGTCATGCAGGGTGTGCACCCGGGCGTTGCGCCAATGGCGGTCGAGGTTGAACTCGGCAAGGGTGGCGCGGCTGCCAGCCAGCTCGAACAGCTTTTCACTGGCCAGCAACGAGATTTCGGTGGTCAACACTTTGGCTTCGGCGACGGCAATCGAAGCGCGGGCAGCGGACTCAGCGGTGAGCGGTGCGGCGCTCACCTGGTCGAGCACCTGCCCGGCCTTGCGCAGCAGCGCTTCGGCGGCGTGCAGTTCGATTTTCAGCTTGCCGATATCGGCGATGACGTACAGGTCATCGCTGGCCCGTTCAACGTTGGCGTCAACCCATGGCCGGGCGCGGGTTTTCACGAACTTGATGGCGTCATCAATCGCGCCCCGGGCGATGCCGGCATCGATGGCCGCCTGGATCAGTTGCGAAACCGCGCCCTGAGTATTGGGCTTTTCATTGATCTTCCAGTTATCCACCACCAGCTCGGCGTCGACTCGCACGTTGTTGAGCAAAATGGTGCCGCTGGCGGTGGTGCGCTGGCCAAAACCGGACCAGTCATCGACGATGCGCAACCCCGGCGTACCGCGACGAACGAAGGCCAGCACTTGCTTGCCGTCGTCATTGAGCGCCTTGACCGCGACCCAGTGCGCGAACAGCGCGCCGGTGGAATAAAACTTCTGGCCGTTGAGGACAAAACCGTCGCCATCGGCAGTGATGCGCGCCTTGAGTTCAAGGGTGTTTTTAGCGCCACGTTCCGGTCCGGCATTACCAATGCGCCAGCCTTCGAGCACGCTTTTGAACAGCTGTTTTTTCTGCGCTTCGGTAGCGCTGCCGAGTATCAGGTTCAGGATGCCGAACTGGTTCTGCGGAATCTGCCCCAAGGCCGGGTCCGCCGCGGAAATGATCGCGAACACCTCGGCGAGGGTGACGAAGGAAACCTCTGGACCACCGTACTCGCGGGGAATGGCAATGCTGCCCAGGCCGCTTCGAGTGAATTGTTCGATTTCCGACCACGGCAACTTGCGTTGCTGGTCGCGCCTGGCCGCCTGCAAGAGAGCGACTTGCGCCAGTTCATGGGCGGCCTTGATGGCTTGGGCGTCGTTGCGCAGCACTTGCGCGGGCAACAACAATGGGGCGATGTCCAGGTCACTCTGGACGATTGCATCAGCCAGACTGGACATCAGTGCCACTCCTTGGCTACACGCAATGCCCTGGCGATCTGCACTGGGGTGATTGTGTTCCGGACCATACCTACCTCACATCTCATGAAAACGCCGCGGGGTGCGGCGAACGAAAACAAGAATGTCCGGTGGTCCGGTGTATATACCCTAATCTTGTATAAATATTTTTAAAACTAACTTTTAGGAATATGCATAGAAGGTCCCAAGATCGCAGCCATCGCTAGCGATGTTCCGCGGCCTGGAGGTGATCGCTCTTCGGCTCCTTGAGGTAGGGATTGGCACAACCAATCTTCAATGTCCGTGCGGGTGCCCAGCGAGAATTGTTGCCTACGCGATCGAGGATGCAGTAAGTCACTTCAAGTCGCAGGTCTTCGCCGGCTTCCAGAATGATCGCCGGAGGCACCCAGACCTGAACCGGCTGGCCCACATCGCGTTCCTTGAGTGGGGGCAAATCCATGCGGGCATCGCCCCATCGCAAGGTAATTTCGTCATCGGCGGCCATGTTCACATAGGGCTCGATGGTCACCGGCACGCCACGCTTGATCTGGTTAGGGTTCACTCCCTGGCGTCGAATTGTCCCGGGAATGTTTACCGGGGCCAGGCTCTGATTTTCGTCACCACTGAACGCAGATACCTGCCCGCCCGGACACTCGAGTTTGGACTGCACGCGCTGGGCGGGGGATACGATCGGTGCTTGTCCTATCTGCATGATTCGATAGTGGACGTATGAAGAGCCGCTAGCGATAAAACTCTCGGGTACCCGTAGCTGGACGGGTTGGCCAATCTCGTTGGCCGTCAGGACCCTGGAAGCGACGAAGCAGTTGTCCCAGAACAGTTCGATCAGGTCGCCTTCGTCCATCGCGGGGTAGGGCGGCACCTCGATCAGCAAGTGCGTCGCCGAGGCGAGGTTGATCCCTACCTTGTGCGATTGCGCGAGAGTCGGGGCGGCAAGTCCGGTTTTAGTTGAGGTGCTTTTCATGGAAGTCTCCTTGATGTTTTGCAATGAAGTCCGTTTGGGGAAAACAAAACGTGAATTCGAACAGCAAAACCGTTCATTACTTTGAGTTTAAATAATGACTGGGCGCGAGCGGTGCCGCTGGAAAGAGACTAGATAAGAGTTAGCTAGAGTAAGTGTCAATAGAGTGGGTTGGTTAAAAGGGATGTCTGGCGTTATTCAGAATTATCCTACGCTTTGAAGTTAATAAACTGTCCAGATACGTCGAATATACTTGCCAAGGGCGCCATCTTTTGAGGGTTGGTGTTGCTTGGGCGGTGGTCGAGAATCAGTCATTAAACTGTTGCGCTATACATATATGTATCGAGTGCACTGACAAAATATGCTTGTCGCGCACAGGTATATAAATATTCTAAGGATTGGGTTTTGTGGCAGGAAGGTGTAACTTCCATCCATGGAAGTTGACAAGTGTTACGAGGGATTTAATGGTGTGCGTTGTTCAGGAACTTGCTGAGAAACTGTTTCGTGCGCTCTTCCTTGGGGTTGGCAAACAATGCCTTGGCCTCGCCTTGTTCGACGATCACACCCTTGTCAAAAAACACCACGCGATTGGCCACGTCACGGGCGAAAGCCATTTCGTGGGTGACGATGACCATGGTGCGGTTCTCGTCGGCCAGGCCGCGGATGGTCGCCAGCACTTCACCCACAAGCTCCGGGTCGAGTGCCGAGGTCGGTTCGTCGAACAGAATCACTTCCGGTTCCATCGCCAGCGCGCGGGCAATCGCCACGCGCTGTTGCTGACCACCGGAAAGGCGGCGCGGGTAGGCGTCCTCCTTGCCTGCCAGGCCGACCTTGGCCAACAGCTTTTTACCCAGGGCAACGGCGTCGGCGTGCGGGATCTTCTTGACGATGATCGGGCCTTCGATAACGTTTTCCAGGGCTGTGCGGTGGGGGAACAGGTTGAAGTTCTGAAACACGAAGCCCACGTGCTGGCGCAAACGGCGCACCAGGCTCTGTTGCTGGTTCAATGGGCGGCTGGTATCGACTTCGATGTCGCCGACCTTGATCCGGCCGCTGGTGGGTGCTTCGAGGAAGTTCAGGCAACGCAGGAAGGTGGTCTTGCCCGAGCCGCTTGGCCCGATGATTGCCACCACCTCACCTTCCTTCACTTGCAGATCGATGCCGTTGAGCACGACTTGACCCTTGAACTGCTTTGTCAGTTTTTCCACGACAATCATGGGGTCAGGACTCCTGGTCGTGCCGATTGACCCGTGCTTCCAACTGGTTCTGCAGGTGCGATAGCACCGTGGCCAGGACCCAGTAGATCAGCGCGGCGGCAAGGTACATGGTGAACACTTCGAAGGTGCGTGCGGTAATCAGCTGCGCCTGGCGGAACAGCTCCGGCACTTGGATGGTAGCGGCCAGCGCGGTGTCCTTGACCAGCGAGATAAAGCTGTTGCCCAGTGGCGGCAATGCGGTACGCATCGCTTGCGGCAGGATGGCCCGGCGCAATGTTTGCGCACGGGTCATGCCGATACTGGCAGCGGCTTCCCACTGACCGCGTTCGATCGAACCGATCGCGGCGCGCAGGATTTCGCAGGCGTAGGCCGCCATGTTCAGCGAGAAGCCGATCAGGGCCGCGGGCAGTGGATCGAGTTCCATGCCCAATTGCGGCAAGCCGTAATAGATCACGAACAGTTGCACCAGCAACGGCGTGCCGCGAAAGAACGACACGTAGATGCGGGCCAGCCAGTTGACCGATTTGAAGCGCGACAGGCGCATCAACGCCAGACCGAACCCCATCACCAGGCCGAAGAACATTCCGCCCAGGCTGAGGATGACCGTGTAATACGCGCCCTTGAGCAGAAAGGGCGCGGAATCCAGTGCGAGTTGGAAAGCAGCTTCCATTATTTGGTGACGTCAGCTTGGAAGTACTTTTCCGAGATCTTGGCCAGGGTACCGTCGGCACGCAACTCGTCGAGAGCCTTGTTCACGGCAGCCAGCAGTTCCGGCTCGCCTTTGCGCAGGGCAATACCGGCTTCCTGGCGGGAGAACGCCTGGCCGGCAGCGACGGTTTTCGGTGCTTTCTTGGCGTATTCAAGCGCGGCGAGGCGGTCAATCAGGATGGCGTCTGTACGACCGTTGTTGAGGTCGGCGAACTTGGTCGGATCATCGTCGTAGGTGCGCACGTCGGCGCCTGGTACGTTGGCTCTTACCCACTGTTCGTAGTTGGTGCCAAGGCCCACGCCGACTTTCTTGCCGGACAGGTCAGCGGCGCTCTTGATGTTCAGCGCGGCTTCCTTGTCCTTCAGCACCAACGCCTGGATACCGGAAACGGTGTATGGCTCGGAGAAGTCATACTTCTTCTTGCGTTCGTCGGAGATGGTCACCTGGTTGACCACTATGTCCAAGCGCTTGGATTCGAGAGCGGCGAGAATGCCGTCCCACTTGGTTGGCTGAATCTTGGCCTTGACGCCCAGCTTCTGGGCCAGGGCTTCGGAGAGCTCGACCTCGAAACCCGAAAGCTTGCCGTTTTCATCGACGAAGCTGAACGGAGGATAAGTACCTTCCAGGCCGACGTTGATCACGCCTTTATCCTTGATCTGTTTCAGTTGCTCACCGGCCCATGCCTGGCCGATCAGGCCGGCGCTCAGCGCCAGACCTAGCGAACCCACCAGCAGATTTCGACGTAGTGCGGAAAAATTCATGACAAGCCCCTGTGTTTTCTTATGGAAGACGCTTAAGGAAAGTTGGCAAAATCGGGATTTGGACGACTGCGATATCCTGCCTTAAAGCAGCGCACGCGTCTCGTTACAAATTCGCCTGGGGCGTGACTATATGATGGCGCTTTTAGATTAGAAAATAATAAATTCTATTTTTATTATTTCTTAATGGAATATGTGTTGCCCGGGAAGATCGCAGCCTTCGGCAGCACCTACAGAGGCTGCGATCTTTGATCTTGGCTCTTTACAGAAAGCTTGTATAGGCGAACAACGCTGGCGCTCCACCAGTGTGCAGGAAGATGATCGGCCCTTCATTGAAACGCTGGCGCCCGATCCCGTCCAACAACCCCGCCATGGCCTTGCCCGTGTAGACCGGGTCCAGCAGCAGGCCTTCCTGACCAGCCACCAGCTTCACCGCTGCCAACGTCCCGGCATTGGGCTCGCCATAGCGCGGTGCGAAGTATTCATCCCACAACTCAACCTTGAAGCTCGCCGGCAATGGCATCTCCAGCAACTCGGCGGTACGCTCGGCCAGGCCCTGGACTTTTGGCCGCTGATCTTCATCGCTGCGAGAAACGGTGACGCCGATGACTGGCAAATCCGGCAACGCTTCACTCAACGCCAGTGCCAGGCCACTGTGTGTCCCGGCACTGCCCGAGGCCAGGACGACGGCGGCGAAATTCAACCCGGTGTCCTTGATCTGCTCGGCCAGTTCCAGCCCGGCTCGTACATACCCCAAGGCACCCAGCGCATTCGAGCCACCGATCGGCACCAGGTACGGCTTCTTGCCGTTGCTGCGCAGACGGTTGGCCAAGGCTTGCAGTTGCTCATCGGCGTTATCCAGGTTCTCTACCAACTCAACCTTGGCATCGAACAGGTCCAGCAACAGCCGATTGCCGTTGCCGACGTAGTTGGCGTCGTCGGTGCCCAGCGGGTTTTCCAACAGGGCCACGCAACCCAGGCCCAGCTTGGCGGCAATGGCCGCGGTCTGGCGCACATGGTTGGACTGCAGAGCCCCGGCAGTGATCAATGTATCGGCGCCTTGGGCCAAGGCGTCGGCTGCCAGGAATTCAAGTTTGCGCAACTTGTTGCCGCCCATCGCCAGTGGCGTCAGGTCATCGCGTTTGACATAGATGTCGCGACCCAGCCAGGCCGACAGGCGTTCGAGTTTTTCCAGGGCGGTGGGCTGACCGAGCAGGTCGAGACGATTAAAGCGGGCAAGCTGTTGTTTGATCATGGGTCCGTACTGGCGGTGGAAGGTCTCTGGACTATAGGCACGCCACTTTGTCGGGGCAACCGCCAATCGCTTATAGCCGTTTGTGCTTATCACAGCACAATTGGTTCTTAATTTGGCTTGCGGGCCTTGCCGTAAAGTAATCGCCGTTAGTGCGGCCAGACAGTCCGGCCGCCCGTGAGGAGTTTTTACCGTGAGTGAACGTTCCAGCCATTGGCAATTGCAAACCATCGTCAGCCAACTGCGCACGGCACGTGAGCAGTGGCGTGCACAAAACGGCCGCGCCAGCGGTGAGCAGGGTGGTCGCGAATTGCCGTCACGGGCGGCCATGGCGGATATTCTCGAAGCGCTCTGCGGTGCGCTGTTCCCGATGCGCCTGGGGCCGGTGGACTTGCGCGAAGAGAGTGAAGATTTCTACGTCGGCCACACCCTTGATGTGGCGTTAAATGCGTTGCTGGCCCAGGCGCGGCTTGAATTGCGCTACGCCGCACGGCACAGCGCCAAGGTCGACACTGAGGTCGAGGCTAAAACCATCCAGATCATCCAGGACTTCGCCCTCGCGTTGCCGGGGCTGCGCAGTCTGTTGGACACCGACGTCCTGGCGGCCTATCACGGCGACCCGGCGGCGCGTAGCGTCGACGAAGTGTTGCTGTGCTATCCCGGTATTCTGGCGGTGATTCACCATCGCCTCGCGCACCATCTGTATCGCGCCGGGCTGCCGTTGCTGGCACGGATCAGCGCGGAAATCGCCCACTCGGCCACCGGCATCGACATTCACCCGGGCGCGCAGATCGGCCGCAGTTTCTTTATCGACCATGGAACCGGCGTGGTGATCGGCGAGACCGCGATCATCGGCGAGCGGGTGCGGATCTATCAGGCGGTGACCTTGGGGGCCAAGCGTTTTCCCGCGGACGAAGACGGCCAGTTGCAGAAGGGCCAGGCACGGCATCCGATCGTCGAGGATGACGTGGTGATTTACGCCGGCGCGACGATTCTGGGGCGGATCACCATCGGCAAGGGCTCGACCATTGGCGGTAATGTCTGGCTGACCCGCAGCGTACCGGCAGGCAGTAACCTGACCCAGGCGAATTTGCAGCTTGATGACGGGGCGCAGAAGTAAGTCCTGAGACCTCCGCTGCTCGATATGCCGCCTTCGCGAGCAAGCCCGCTTCCACATTAGATGCGTACCTGCCTGGCAACTCGGTCTAATGTGGGAGCGGGCTTGCTCGCGAATGGTTTCAAGGCGAACCCTGGTAATGGCGTCCAGCAATTTTGCGGTGGGCCAATCCTCCAAAATCCGCGTAATACACCTCCTTGAGCTAGTGTTCAACCACGACCGCCGAACCTTGCGATTAGTCCTTAGCACCCTATTCATGTTTAACTTGAACGTTCATTCAAGTTAAACCGGTGGTTCGCTGCCCGCTCACAACAGGAGGCTTGCCTTTGCTGAGTCCGATTTCTACAGCCACGTCCAACCCCTTCGAGGTGCACCTTCAATGAGTGCATCGTCCATTCCCCCAAGCGGCCTGGTCCGCATGAATCCGCCGGTTTTCTACTTCGCGGCGACCTTCATTCTGTTGTTCGGTGTCGTGGTCATGGCCATGCCCGAACAGGCCGGCGCCTGGTTGCTGGCGGCGCAAAACTGGGCAGCCAACACCGTTGGCTGGTACTACATGCTGGCGATGACCCTGTATCTGGTCTTCGTGGTGGTCACCGCGTTATCGGGCTACGGCAAGATCAAACTCGGTGCCGACCACGACGAGCCCGAATTCAGTTATCTGTCCTGGGCCGGCATGCTGTTCGCTGCCGGAATCAGCATCACGCTGTTTTTCTTCTGCGTGTCCGAGCCCCTGACCCATATGCTGCAACCGCCTCAGGGCGAGGCGGGCACCGCGGATGCGGCGCGGCAGGCGATGCAGATCCTGTTTCTGCACTGGGGCCTGCATGGCTGGGGCGTGTTCGCCTTTGTCGGCATGGCGCTGGCCTACTTCGCCTACCGACATAACCTGCCGCTGGCCTTGCGCTCGGCGCTGTACCCGCTGATCGGCAAGCGCATCAATGGCCCCATTGGCTACGCGGTGGACGGCTTCGGCATTATCGCCACAGTCTTCGGTCTCGGCGCCGACATGGGCTTTGGCGTGTTGCACCTCAATTCGGGTCTGGACTACCTGTTTGGCATCGCTCACACGCAGTGGATTCAGGTCGGGCTGATCACGCTGATGATGGGCGCGGCGATCATCGTGGCGGTGTCCGGTGTCGACAAGGGTGTGCGAGTGATGTCCGACATCAACATGCTGCTGGCCTGCGCGCTGCTGCTGTTCGTGTTGTTCGCCGGGCCGACCCAGCACTTGCTCAATACCCTGATCCAGAACATTGGCGATTACCTTGGCGCCTTGCCGATGAAGAGTTTTGATCTCTACGCCTACGACAAGCCCAGCGACTGGTTGGGTGGCTGGACGGTGTTCTACTGGGCTTGGTGGATCGCGTGGTCGCCGTTCGTGGGCCTGTTCATTGCGCGGATCTCCCGTGGCCGGACCATCCGTGAGTTTGTCTTCGGTGTATTGCTGATTCCGCTGGGTTTCACCCTGGCGTGGATGTCGATCTTCGGCAACAGTGCCATCGACCAAGTGCTCAACCACGGCATGTCGGCGTTGGGCATGTCGGCCATCGACAACCCGTCGATGACCCTCTACCTGCTGCTGGAAACCTACCCGTGGAGCAAAACCGTGATTGCGGTCACGGTGTTCATCAGCTTCGTGTTCTTCGTCACCTCCGCCGATTCCGGCACCGTGGTGTTGTCGACGCTGTCCGCCAAGGGCGGCAACCCCGATGAAGACGGACCGAAATGGCTGCGGGTGTTCTGGGGCGCGATGACCGCGCTGGTGACCAGCGCGTTGCTGTTCTCCGGCAGCATTGATGCATTGAAGTCAGCCGTGGTCCTGACTTCATTGCCGTTCTCGCTGATTTTGCTGTTGATGATGTGGGGGCTGCATAAAGCGTTTTACCTGGAGTCGCAGAAGCAGATTGCACAAATGCATTCCCTGGCGCCGGTGTCCGGCTCGCGGCGTGGTGGCTGGCGGCAGCGCTTGAGCCAGGCGGTGCATTTCCCGTCGCGGGATGAGGTCTATCGCTTCCTCGATTCGACGGTGCGCCCGGCCATCGAAGAGGTGTCGGCGGTGTTTATCGAAAAGGGCCTGAGCGTCGTGACTCATCCCGAACCGGTCAACGACAGCGTCAGCCTGGAAATCGGTCACGGCGACGAACACCCGTTCATCTACCAGGTACAAATGCGCGGCTACTTTACGCCGTCGTTTGCCCGGGGCGGCATGGGCTCCAAGCAGCTCAACAATCGTCGCTATTACCGGGCTGAAGTGCATCTGAGCGAGGGTAGCCAGAATTACGATCTGGTGGGCTACACCAAGGAGCAGATCATCAACGACATCCTCGATCAGTACGAGCGGCACATGCAGTTCTTGCACCTGGTGCGTTGAGCGGCTCTTCAGGTCTCGGTGGTCAACACCATGAACAACACCAGCGCCGCCACCGGGATACCGAACACGGCGCTGCCAACCATCACCTCCGTGCCTAATGGCTGGCGGGCATGCACGATGCCCACCGCGCCATTGATCAGCGTCAGGGCCAGCCACAGCACGATAAAGCTGTAGGCGAGCACTTGGCGGGGGAAGCCGATTTTTTCGCCGATGTACAACATCAAGGCAAGCAGGATCAGCCCGAACGTGATGATGATGGTGGTGTGCATGGTGTTTGCCCCCCTTCAGGTGTGTGCTGCCACAAGATTCACCGCGATCCCTGTGGGAGCGAGCCTGCTCGCGAATGGTGTCGCTGCGGTTTTAGTGTGAGCATAGTTAAACCAGCCCGCCATTCACCCGCAGAATCTGCCCATTGACCCACGCCGCCTCCGGCCCGACCAGGAACGTCACGACACGGGCAATATCCTCTGGTTGCCCTAGGCGCTCCAGCGGCGCCATTTTGGCGAAATTCTGGATCTGCTCTTCGCTCTTTCCATGCAGGAACAAATCGGTCGCCACCGGCCCCGGTGCCACGGCATTGACCGTGATATTGCGCCCGCGCATCTCCTTGGCAAATACCTGGGTCAAAGATTCCACCGCGGCCTTGCTGGCGATGTACACGGCGTAGCCCGGCAGATTCAGGCCGACGGTACTGCTGGAAAAATTGATGATCTTCCCGCCGCTATTCAAGCGTGTGGCCGCTTCGCGCAGGGTGTTGAAGGTGCCGCGCGCATGGATGTTGAAGTTCTGTTCGAACAATTCGTCGCTGTGCTGCGCCAGGGGCATGACCTTGAGGATACCGGCGTTATTCACCAATACGTCGACCTTGCCCAACTGGGCTTCGGTCTCGTCGAACATCCGGCGCACGTCATCCGCACTGGCCACGTCGGCCTTGATCGCTATGGCTTGATGTCCGGCCTGACGCAACTCTACAACCAGTCTTGAAGCTTCGCTGGCGCTGCTGGCGTAGTTGATGGCGACCGCGAATCCTTCGCTGGCCAGTTGCCTGGCAATGACCGCACCGATGCCGCGGGAGGCGCCAGTCACGAGGGCCACCCTGGAAGTTTGAGTAATCATGCGATGCTCCTGTTGATGGGGTGTGGGGGCCAATTTCACATGTTTACCCAAGCCGATAAATGCAGCAGAGTTGCCTTGACTGTTCAATAATCGCCAACAATCAAGGGGATCGCCGTGGATCAGGTCAAAGCGATGAAGGTGTTCGTGCGGATCTATGAGCGCAGCAGCTTTACGTTGGCTGCGAATGACCTGAATTTGCCGCGCGCAACCCTGACCCACACGCTGAATCAATTCGAAGCCTGGCTGGGCACACGCTTGCTCGAGCGCAGCACGCGCAAGGTGCGCCCCACGCTGGACGGCGAGGCGTACTACCTGCGTTGTGTGCAACTGCTGGCAGAGCTGGAAGAGGCCGAATTGGCGTTTCGCGGCGTGGCGCCAAAAGGACGGCTGCGGGTCGACTTGCACGGAACCCTGGCCAAACATTTCGTGATCCCGGCCTTGCCGCAATTCATGGTGCGCTACCCGGACATCGAACTTTCCATCAGCGAGGCCGACCGCCTGGTTGACTTGATCGCCGAAGGGGTCGACTGCGTGCTGCGCGCCGGCACGTTGAGCGACTCCGCTCTGATCGGCAAACGTGTTGCCAGCCTGCGCCAGATCACCTGCGCCAGTCCCGCTTATCTGCGCAAATACGGCGAACCGAAAAGCCTCGACGACCTGAAAAATCACCGCGCGGTGAATTACGTCTCACGCACGACGGCCAAGTTGTTCCCGTTCGAATTCATGGTCGATGGCGAGCTCAAGGAAGTGCCCATCGACGGTGCCGTTTCGGTATTCGGCGCGGAGATCTACGCGGCCTCGGCGATCGCCGGATTGGGCCTGATCCAGTGCCCGCATTACCGGATGGAAACGCAGATCGCCCAAGGGCTGATAAAGGAAGTCCTTATTGAAACACCGCCGCCACCGATGCCGGTTTGAGTGCTTTATCCACACAACCGGCACATGTCGCCACGAGTTCGGGTGTTTGTGGATTGGTTGGGGGAGGTGTTTGCGGATGCCGGTTGAAGATCGTTCCCACGCAGAGCGTGGGAACTATCGGCCATGAAACGTTTCAGCTTTTTTCGAATCCAGGGTTTTCTGACGTTTGTCCGGGCGTATGCTGGGCAACCAGATTCAAGACAGACAAGAGAGGATTCGATGACTTACACCGCTGCCGAAAACCGCTACGACTCCATCCCTTACCGCCGCGTGGGCCGTAGCGGGCTGGTACTGCCGGCGCTGTCCCTGGGCCTGTGGCACAACTTTGGCGACAGCACGCCGATCGACACCCAGCGTGCGTTGTTGCGCACGGCGTTCGACCTGGGCATCAACCATTTCGACCTGGCCAATAACTACGGTCCGCCGTACGGCAGTGCCGAGATCAACTTCGGGCGTTTGCTGCGTGAAGACTTCAAGCAGTACCGTGACGAGTTGATCATTTCGAGCAAGGCCGGTTGGGACATGTGGCCCGGTCCTTACGGTCAGGGCGGCGGTTCGCGCAAGTACGTGCTCGCCAGCCTTGACCAGAGCCTGCAACGCCTGGGCCTCGACTATGTGGACATTTTCTATTCCCACCGTTTCGATCCGGATACCCCGCTGGAAGAAACCGCCAGCGCCTTGGCTACTGCCGTACAACAAGGTAAAGCGTTGTACATCGGTATCTCGTCTTATTCCGGGGTGAAAACCCGCGAAATGGCGGCGCTGCTCAAAGAATGGAAAGTCCCGCTGTTGATTCACCAACCGGCCTACAACTTGCTCAATCGCTGGGTCGAAAAGGACTTGCTGGACACCACCGATGAGCTCGGTACGGGGGTGATTGCGTTCACGCCGCTGGCTCAGGGGCTGCTGACGGACAAATACCTCAACGGCGTGCCGGCGGATGCGCGAGTCAACCGTCCGGGCGGTGATTCGTTGCAGGCTTCGCACTTGTCCGAGGCCAACATTGCCCATGTGCGTGCGCTCAATGAGATCGCCAAGCGTCGCGGTCAAAGCCTGGCGCAGCTGGCGCTAGCCTGGACCCTGCGCGATCCGCGGGTGACTTCGGCGTTGATTGGCGCGAGCCGACCGGAGCAGATCATCGAGAACGTCGGGGCGTTGAAGAATTTGAGCTTCAGTGTTGAAGAGTTGGCGCAGATTGATCGGTTTGCCCAGGAGGGTGGGATCAATCTTTGGGAGAAGCCGTCGACCGCGGAGTAAGCGAGCACTGATCGTTCCCACGCAGAGCGTGGGAACGATCGGTTCAGCGAAAGAACGGCACATCCCCCAGCACCGTCGCCCGCTGCATCACCCGGCGCGCTGGGCGGTAATCATCCACGGCGTAATGCTGAGTCACGCGGTTGTCCCAGAACGCGATGTCGTCTTTCTGCCAGCGCCAGCGAATGGTGAATTCCGGGCGGGTGGTATGAGCGAACAGGAACTTCAAGATCGCCTCGCTCTCGGTTTCCGATAATTCGTTGATTTTCGAGGTGAAGCCCTCGTTGACGAACAATGAACGGCGCCCGCTCACCGGATGCGTGCGGATCACCGGGTGAGACAGCGGCGGATTCTTGCGCCGAGTCTCTTCCCATTGGGCCAGTGCTTCAGGTGTGTTGCCATAGCGCTCCAGTGGAAACGAACGGGTGAAATCGTGGGTGGCGGTCAGCCCTTCGAGCAGGTTTTTCATGGGCGCCGATAAGGCTTCATACGCCGCAATGCCGCTGGCCCACAGGGTATCGCCGCCAAACTCCGGCAGCAGCTTGGCGCTGAGGACCGCGCCCATGGCCGGGGTCGGGAGGAAGGTCACGTCGGTGTGCCAGATCGCGTTGTCACGCACGTCGGTGACGGCGGTGTCGAGGACCAGCACCTCCGGTTGCTCCGGCACGTTCGGGTAGATCGGATGGATGTGCAGGTCGCCGAAATTGGCGGCGAATCGTGCCTGCTGCTGCGGGGTGATCGGTTGGTCACGGAAGAACAGCACCTGGTGCTTGAGCAGCGCCTGCTCGATGGCGTCGCGTTGTTCCAGGTTCAGCGGCTGGCTGACGTCGACGCCGCTGATCTGTGCGCCGAGGGCCGAGCTTAGAGGGACGATGGTCAGGTTGCTCATGGTGGTTCTCTTCAATCCGGGTATCGAACAAAAACAGGAGGCATTAGTGAGCCTGGCCGTGCCATGGCACCAGCTTGCGTTGCAGGGCACGCAGGCCCATCTCCATCGCGAAGGCAATCAGCGCGATCACCAGAATCCCCAGCACCACCACATCGGTGACCAGGAACTGCGCAGCGGACTGCACCATGAAACCCAGGCCGCTGGTGGCGGCAATCAGTTCGGCGGCCACCAGCGTCGACCACCCCACGCCCAAGCCAATGCGCACCCCGGTCAATATGTCCGGCAAGGCGCTCGGCAGGATCACATGGCGGATCAATTGTGCACGGGTCGCGCCCAGTGACTGCGCGGCGCGCAATTTGGCCGGGTCGACGGTGCGCACGCCAGTGGCGGTAGCGATGGCAATCGGGGCGAAAATGGCCAGGTAGATCAGCAGCACTTTCGACAATTCGCCAATACCGCACCAGATCACGATCAGCGGCAGGTAAGCCAGCGGTGGAATAGGGCGGTAGAACTCGATCACTGGATCGAGAATGCCGCGTGCAATGCGGTTATGTCCGATAGCGATACCGACTGGCACGGCCGTCAGCACCGCAAAGCCAAGGCCCAGGCCGATGCGGCTGAGGCTCGCGCCCAAGTGCTGCCATAACGTCGAATCCATGTAGCCACTGGTGACCAGCAGCCAGCCTTTTTGCAGCACGGCGGACGGTGGCGGCAGAAACAGTGGCTCGATCATTCCTGTGGCGGTGACAGCCCACCAAATGAATATCAGCGCGATCAATGTCAGCACACTGATCCAGCGAGTACTCAAGCTACGGCGCAGCGCAATGGCTGTAGTACCTGGTTTAACCGCTGAGGCGGGAATTTCGTAGCTGCTCATGCGCGCTCCTGCCGCTGGGCGGCGCTGCGTTGGGAGAACACTTTGGCAAGCACGTGCTCGCGGGTTTCGATAAAGCGCGGATCGGACTTGATCGACCGTGCCGATTCACCCGCGGCGTAACGTTGACCGAAATCCAGATGCAGGCGCTCGACGATCTGCCCGGGATTGGGTGCCAGTAGAATCAGATCCGTGGCGAGAAACACCGCTTCTTCGATGTCGTGGGTAATCAGGAAGACAGGTTTGGCGGTGCGCCGCCAGACTTGCAGCAGCAGCTCTTGCATCTGTTCGCGGGTGAAGGCATCCAGGGCCCCGAAGGGTTCGTCCATCAGCAATACACGCGGATCGGCAGCGAGCGCGCGGGCCAGGCCGACACGCTGTTTCTGGCCGCCGGAGAGTTGCCAGATCCGGCGGTTTTCAAAACCGGCGAGGTCCACCAGCGCCAGCATTTCCCTTGCGCGGATTTCGCGTTTGCCCCGAGCAATGCCGGCCAGTTCCAGGCCGAAGCCTACGTTGGCCAGCACGTCCTGCCAGGGCAGCAGGGCGTCATCCTGGAACACCACGCCGCGCTCGGCACTCGGGCCTTTGACCGGTACGCCATCGAGGGTAATACGCCCGGAACTGGGCTCGACGAAACCGGCAATCAGGTTCAACAGCGAGGTCTTGCCACTGCCGGACGGGCCGAGGGCAACCAGCAACTGCTGGGGGCCGAGGGTCAGGGAAATATCCGCCAGCACAGGTTCCGGGCTGCCGGGGTACTGTGCGCTGATGCGCTCCAGCTGTAGCAAAGCCATCGCCATTAACTCCTGATCAATCCGTGATGAACTTGGCGCTGACGTACGGCGCGTAGTCCGGCAATACAGCATCAACCTTGCCTTGTCCCTTGAGGAACACGGCGGTGTCGGTGATCGCCTTGGTGGTCGGCGCGCCGAGGGTGACCACTTGATCAGCCGCCAGCGGGTAAACGTTGCCTTGCAGCAGCAGCGGAATGTCGCTGGCCTTGGCGCCGGACAGTTTTACCAGCTTGTCGACGTTGCCTTGATTGGCGAGCCAGGCTTGCGGGTCTTTGCGGTAATCGGCGTAGGCATCCAGGGTCACTTTGGCAAACGCGGTGACGATTTCCGGGTGCTTCTCGGCGAAGTCCTTGCGCACGATCCAGGCATCGAAGGTAGGCGCACCGAACTTGGCCAGTTCACCGGAGGTGATCAGGACCTTGCCGTTTTCCTTGGCCACACCCAAGGCCGGGTCCCACACGTAGGTGGCGTCAATGTCACCGCGTTTCCAGGCGGCAATGATCGCTGGCGGCGCCAGGTTCAGCACCGTGACTTTCGATGGGTCGATGTTCCAGTGCTTCAGCGCAGCCAGCAGGCTGTAGTGGCCGGTGGAAACGAAGGGTACGGCGATTTTCTTGCCGATCAGGTCTTGGGGAGTCTTGATCCCGGAACCTTCGCGGGCCACCAGCGCTTCGGCGGCGCCGATCTGGGTCGCGATGAGGAAGGTTTCCACTGGTACTTTGCGGGTGATCGCTGCTGTCAGCGGACTGGAACCGAGGTAGCCGATCTGCACGTCACCCGAGGCGATCGCGGCGATGATGTCGGCACCGTTATCGAATTTGCGCCAGTTGATGTCGGCCTTGGTGGCTTTTTCATACGCGCCGTCGGCCTGTGCGACTTTTGCCGGGTCGACGGTGGTCTGGTAAGCGACAGTCACGTCGGCTGCCTGGGCCAAAAAGCTCGCCGCCGCCAGAGAGGCGGCCGCCAGGAGGCGAAGGGGGAAATTCAGTTTCATCGGGAAGCTCCTTGTCAGGCGACTGAGAGTCGGCGTGAAAGGAGACTAAATGATATAAGAATTCGAAAATAAATAACTTTTTCGAATGAGCTTATGAGCGGAAAATTCTAAGCCGGAGCGTAGCTGATCGTTCCCACGCGCAGCGAAAGATCGCCTCCATGGACGCTGCGCGTTCGGCTTAGGGACGCAGAGCGTCCCGGGCTGCATTCCCACGCAGAGCGTGGGAACGATCAGTGCGCTAGTTGCTGATCGCCAGAATACTCGCCTGGTACGCACCAACGAACACATCGAAATCACCCACTTCGTTCTGCTCAAGCTCGGCTTGTTGGGCCAGCGATGAACGCGCCAGCTCTTCAAACCTGGCCTGTTGCTCTGCCGGCAACGGCTCGCTGCGGAAAAACTCGGCGTGTGCCCGGCTCTGACGCAGGGAAAATTGAGCAAAGCTTTCCTTGTGCTCGGCCATTGCCGCCAGCACCTGGGCCGATGGCGTCAGGGAAGGGTTCTGGACCTTGGCCATCTGCGCGTCCAGTGCTTTGCTATGGGCGTCGCCGCCATGGCTCTGGTCAAGCAGTGCGGCCAGTGGGGCAATCTGCTCCAGCAATTGGCCCGCCCACTCTTTCAGGTCGACCGGTTGCCCGTTGCGCTGCAATTGCAGGCCTGGGCGACGACCTTCCTTGACCACACTGAGGAAGTTGGAGGTCGCATTCGAGCAACTGGTGTTGGTCAACAACGGGCTGTCGTTCAGCGCGCAGTACAGCAGGAAGGCGTCGAGGAAGCGCGATTCGGTGAGATCGATGCCCATTGGCAGGAACGGGTTGATATCCAGGCAGCGCACTTCGACGTACTGGATGCCGCGGGCCATCAGCGCCTGGATCGGCCGCTCGCCGGTATAGGTTACGCGTTTGGGGCGGATGTTGGAGTAGTACTCGTTTTCGATCTGCAGGATGTTGGTATTGAGCTGGACCCACTCACCGTCCTGGTGGGTACCGACTTCGACATACGGCGCATAGGGTGTCGCCACCGCTTTGCGCAGGCTATCGGTATAGCTGTTCAGATCGTTGTAGCACGGTGTCAGGCCCGCTTGGGCGTTGCTCTGGTAACCCAGGTCACTCATGCGCAGGCTGGTGGCGTACGGCAAATAGAGGGTGTCCGGGTCCAGCTGTTCCAGCTGGTGCGAACGACCACGCAAGAAGCCAGCGTCCAGTGCTGGTGAAGCACCGAACAGGTACATCAGCAGCCAGCTGTAGCGCCGGAAGTTGCGGATCAGTGCGATATAGGACGACGACTGGAAATCGCGGTCGGTGCCGACAAAGCCTTCGGCCTGCTTGAGCAGCGGCCAGAGTTTTTCCGGCAGGGAAAAGTTGTAGTGAATGCCGGCAATGCATTGCATGGTCTTGCCGTAGCGCAGGGCGAGGCCTTTGCGGTAGACGTACTTGAGCTGCCCGATATTGGACGTACCGTAGTAGGCAATCGGGATGTCTTCCTCGGCCGGCAACGGACACGGCATCGAGGGGCTCCACAGGTACTCGTTGCCGAGCTTGCTGTAGGCAAAACGGTGAATGCTGTCCAGGCTCGCCAGCGTATCCGCCGGGTCGGGCAGGGCTGGGGTGATGAACTCCAGCAGCGACTCGGAATAGTCGGTGGTGATCTGTTCGTTGGTCAGCGCGGAACCCAATTCTTCCGGGTGCGGCGTTTGCGCAAGGCGACCTTCATCGGTCACGCGCAGGCATTCACGTTCGATGCCGTGAAGGCACTGTTCGAGCAGAGAGAGGTTAGCGCGCTCGCCGAGCAGGGCCAGGCGGCGGTTGAGAAGTTCGCTCAAGTTGGATTCCTTCACGCGTCAGTCGCCCCAATATGGGGGTGGGCAAGACGGTCTACAAGGGTGAAGTTAAAACTGGCGTTTTCGCCTGGTTTTTGTCGCCGTGCACGTTCTGATCGTCGCAATCCCCTGTGGGAGCGAGCCTGCTCGCGAAGAGGGAGTGTCAATCGACATTGAAGTCGCCTGATACACCACCTTCGCGAGCAGGCTCGCTCCCACAGGAAACTCCGGCGCTGCGGTCACAGCGTCGAAATTAACTCAAATCGATGACATCTAGCTACAGGACAGCGAACGTGCCTTGTGCTTTTGCGACCAGTTTGTCGCCTTGCATCACGTCGGCTTCGACCACCAGCGTGCGGCGGCCCGGGTGGATAACCCGCGCCGTGCACATCACCTCGCCGTCGGCGACGGCGCGGATGTAGTTGATCTTGCACTCGATGGTCGCGCTTTGCTGGTCAAAGCCGTGGGTGCTGGAGCAGGCCAGCCCCATGGCAATGTCCACCAGGCTGAACAAGGCCCCGCCGTGCAGCTTGTTGGCGCGATTGCGCAGTTGTGGCTCAAGCGCCAGGGCGACTTGCGCCACCCCGGTTTCCAGGCTGTGCAAACGGCAACCCAACAGCTTGAAAAATGCGCTTTCGGTGTACCCGGCAGGGATGTCCATCAGCGCTTCTTCAGCTGTTTGGCGTTGGCAAACAGTGACGCCATGGCGTTGTTGCTCGGCGCTGCAGCGGTGGTTTCCTTGCGCGGTGCGGTGTTCTGGGATTGGCGTGGCGCCGAACCCGGACGCGCACCACGAGCACCGTCGACTTTCTCGCCCGGGGTGTCGCTCATGCGCATCGACAGGCCCACGCGCTTACGCGGGATGTCGACTTCCATGACCTTCACTTTCACCACGTCACCGGCCTTCACCGCTTCCCGTGGATCCTTGATGAATTTCTCCGAAAGTGCGGAGATGTGCACCAAACCATCCTGATGCACGCCGATATCGACGAATGCTCCGAAGTTGGTCACGTTGGTCACGACGCCTTCGAGGATCATGCCCAATTCCAAGTCCTTGAGGTCTTCGACACCTTCCTGGAACTCTGCGGTCTTGAATTCGGGGCGCGGGTCGCGGCCGGGTTTTTCAAGCTCTTGCAGGATGTCGGTGACCGTTGGCAGACCGAAAGTTTCGTCGGTGAACTTCTTCGGGTCGAGGCGCTTGAGGAACGCGGCATCGCCAATCAGCGAACGGATATCGCGGTCGGTCTCGGCGGCAATTCGCTGTACCAGCGGATAGGCTTCCGGGTGCACTGCCGACGAATCCAGTGGGTTCTCGCCGTTCATGACGCGCAGGAAACCTGCTGCCTGCTCGAAGGTTTTTTCGCCAAGGCGCGCGACTTTCTTCAGCGCAGCGCGAGTCTTGAACGCACCGTGTTCGTCGCGATGGCTGACGATATTCTGCGCCAGGGTCGCGTTGAGGCCGGAGATCCGCGCCAGCAATGCCACGGAGGCGGTGTTGACGTCGACGCCCACGGCGTTCACGCAGTCTTCGACCACGGCATCCAGGCCCCGCGCCAGTTTCAACTGCGACACGTCATGCTGGTATTGGCCGACTCCGATGGATTTCGGATCGATCTTCACCAGCTCGGCCAGCGGATCCTGCAGGCGGCGGGCAATCGACACCGCGCCACGGATCGACACATCCAGGTCCGGGAATTCCTTGGAAGCCAGTTCCGATGCGGAGTAAACCGATGCGCCGGCTTCGGAGACCATGACCTTGGTCATCTTCATGGCTGGGTATTTCTTGATCAGTTCGGCGGCCAGCTTGTCGGTTTCACGACTGGCGGTGCCGTTGCCGATGGCGATCAGGTCCACCGAATGCTTGGCGCACAGGGCGGCGAGCACGGCGAGGGTCTGGTCCCACTTGTTGTGCGGCACGTGCGGGTAAACCGTGGCGTGATCGAGCAGCTTGCCGGTGGAATCGACCACCGCAACCTTGCACCCGGTGCGCAAGCCCGGGTCGAGGCCCAGGGTCGCGCGCGGGCCGGCCGGAGCCGACAGCAGCAGGTCGTGCAGGTTGTGGGCGAACACGTTGATCGCCTCGGTTTCAGCGCCGTCGCGCAACTCACCTAGCAGGTCGGTTTCCAGGTGGGTGTAGAGCTTGACCTTCCAGGTCCAGCGCACCACTTCACCCAGCCATTTATCGGCGGCGCGGTTCTGGTTCTGGATGCCGACGTGCTGGCCGATCATGCCCTCGCACGGGTGCATGGTGCCCGGCAGTTCATCGCCAACTTTCAGGGCGGAGCTGAGAATGCCTTCGTTGCGGCCACGGAAAATCGCCAGCGCGCGGTGCGACGGCATGCTCTTCAGCGGTTCGTCGTGTTCGAAGTAGTCGCGGAACTTGGCGCCTTCCTCTTCCTTTCCAGCAATTACGCGGGCACTGAGAGTGGCTTCCTGCTTCAGGTAGCTGCGCAGCTTGTCCAGGAGGCCTGCGTCTTCGGCGAAGCGCTCCATGAGGATGTACTTGGCACCTTCGAGGGCGGACTTCACATCGGCCACGCCTTTTTCGGCGTCGATGAAGCGGGCGGCTTCGGTTTCCGGGCTCAGGGTCGGGTCGTTGAACAGGCCGTCGGCCAGTTCGCCGAGGCCGGCTTCCAGGGCGATCTGGCCCTTGGTGCGGCGCTTCTGCTTGTACGGCAGGTACAAGTCTTCGAGGCGGGTCTTGGTGTCTGCGAGCTTGATGTCGCGTTCCAGCTGCGGGGTCAGCTTGCCTTGCTCTGTAATGCTGGCAAGGATGCTGATGCGCCGTTCGTCGAGTTCTCGCAGGTAGCGCAGACGCTCTTCCAGATGACGCAATTGGGTGTCATCGAGGCTGCCGGTCACTTCTTTCCGGTAACGGGCGATGAAGGGAACGGTAGAACCTTCATCGAGTAGCGCGACGGCCGCTTCGACCTGTTGTGGGCGTACACCGAGTTCCTCGGCGATGCGGCTGTTGATGCTGTCCATAAAACCACCTGACAAATTGTGAAAGCAGGCTCGCAGGCGCAACGATGAGGCCTTGGCGAGTCTGGTTGAGCGGCCTGGCCTGCGCCGCTACCTGGATCAAAGGTATCCCGTTGACCCGTGAAATCGAACAATTACTGCCGGCGCCATGAAAATAAAAAGCGGTCAACCGGGGTAACGATCAGACGTTGCCTGACACAAAAGGCCGCGCATTATAACCAGCGTTCTGCCATTCGGGGGCATCGCAGGTTGTAGGCATAATCACCGGATTTCTGGCGATAAAGGAAAAATCTGCTAACAATGCACACGGTGCGTATAACGGCAGCTACGCCATAATGCGCGCCGAGATCAAAGGAGCATCCAATGAGCAGCACTGCAAACATTGCTGAAGGCGAAAAAATTCTTATTGTTGACGACGATCCGGGCCTCAGCAGCCTGCTGGAGCGTTTTTTCGTCAGCAAGGGCTACCGTGCCCGCGCCGTACCGAACACCGAACAAATGGACCGCCTGCTGGCGCGTGAAGTGTTCAACCTGGTCGTCCTCGACTTGATGCTGCCTGGGGAGGACGGCCTGACCGCTTGCCGCCGCTTGCGTGGAGCGAACAATCAGATCCCGATCATCATGCTGACCGCCAAGGGCGACGAGCTGAGCCGGATCAAGGGCCTGGAACTGGGCGCCGACGATTACCTGGCCAAGCCTTTCAACCCGGACGAGCTGATGGCCCGCGTAAAAGCTGTCCTGCGTCGTCAGTCGGCTCCGGTGCCTGGCGCACCAGGCAGCGAAGACGAAAGCGTGACCTTCGGTGACTACGAGCTGTCCCTGGCCACCCGCGAACTCAAGCGTGGTGAAGAAGTGCACATGCTCACTACCGGTGAGTTCGCTGTGCTCAAGGCGCTGGTGATGAACGCCCGCCAGCCATTGACCCGGGACAAGCTGATGAACCTGGCCCGTGGTCGTGAGTGGGATGCCCTGGAGCGCTCCATTGACGTGCAAATTTCCCGTCTGCGCCGGATGATCGAACCCGATCCGTCCAAGCCGCGTTACATCCAGACCGTCTGGGGTGTGGGTTACGTATTCGTTCCGGATGGCGCCGCCACGAAGTAACTGGCGAAGTGATCGTCGATTTGTAGGCGCGAGTTTGTGCGGGCAGAGGGCCTGATGGCCTTGCCCGCAGACTCTCGACCGGCAATGTGCGAGCATCGCTCGCTCCTGCACGTGTTTAACGGTTGCCCATGAAAACCCCGGTTTGGTTTCCCCAGAGTTTCTTCTCCCGCACCCTTTGGCTGGTGCTGATCGTCGTCCTGTTTTCCAAGGCGCTGACCTTGGTTTATCTGCTGATGAACGAAGACGTGCTGGTGGACCGCCAGTACAGCCATGGCGTCGCCCTGACGCTGCGCGCCTACTGGGCCGCCGATGAAAACAATCGCGAAAAGATTGCCGAGGCTGCAACCCTGATCCGGGTGGTCGGCGCCGGTGTGCCGGAGGGTGAACAACACTGGCCTTACAGCGGGATCTACCAGCGGCAGATGCAAGACGAACTGGGGGCCGACACCGAGGTGCGCTTGCGCATGCACTCGCCCCCGGCGCTATGGGTGCGCGCGCCCAGCCTGGGCGATGGCTGGCTGAAAGTGCCACTGTATCCGCACCCGTTGCGTGGCCAGAAAATCTGGAATGTGCTCGGCTGGTTTCTCGCCATCGGCCTGCTGTCCACGGCTTCGGCGTGGATCTTCGTCAGCCAGCTAAACCAACCCCTCAAGCGCCTTGTGTATGCCGCGCGGCAACTCGGCCAGGGGCGCAGCGTGCGCCTGCCGATCAGTGATACACCCAGTGAAATGACCGAGGTCTATCGCGCTTTCAACCAGATGGCCGAAGACGTCGAGCAGGCCGGTCGCGAGCGCGAACTGATGCTGGCCGGGGTTTCCCATGACCTGCGCACACCGCTGACCCGGTTACGCCTGTCGCTGGAACTGATGGGTGACCATAACGACCTGACAGACGCCATGGTGCGCGATATCGAGGACATGGACGCCATTCTCGATCAGTTCCTGGCGTTCATTCGCGATGGGCGTGATGAATCGGTGGAGGAGGTGGACCTGAGCGATCTTGTCCGTGAAGTCGCCGCGCCGTACAACCAGAACGAAGAAAAGGTGCGTTTGCGTCTTGAGCCGATTCCACCGTTCCCGTTGCGTCGGGTGTCGATGAAGCGGCTGTTGAACAATCTGATTGGCAACGCGCTGAATCACGCGGGCAGTGGGGTTGAGGTGGCGGCGTATGTGTCGGGGGATACCAGTGCGCCTTATGTCGTCCTGAGCGTCATGGACCGTGGAGCCGGGATAGATCCATCGGAGCTGGAAGCGATTTTCAACCCGTTCACCCGGGGCGACCGCGCCCGGGGCGGCAAGGGCACGGGCCTGGGCCTGGCAATTGTGAAGCGAATTGCTTCGATGCATGGCGGCAATGTTGAATTGCGCAACCGTTCCGGCGGCGGCCTGGAAGCGCGGGTGCGCTTGCCGTTGGGGCTGATGCTACCGCGGGATGCCGTCTAACCCGATTGTTCCCACGCAGAGCGTGGGAACGATCGGTGTGTTAACCCTTGCCTTTGGTCCGCGTCATGTTCGGCCCGCCGTTCTTCTCCAGATGCTCGATGATGATCCCCGCCACGTTCTTGCTGGTGGTGGTTTCGATCCCCTCCAAACCTGGCGACGAGTTCACCTCCATCACCAGTGGCCCGTGATTGGAGCGCAGGATATCCACCCCGGCCACGGCCAGGCCCATCACTTTCGCCGCGCGCAATGCCGTCATGCGTTCTTCCGGGGTGATCTTGATCAGGCTGGCGCTGCCACCGCGATGCAGGTTGGAACGAAATTCCCCGGGTTTGGCCTGGCGTTTCATGGCTGCAATGACTTTGTCACCCACCACGAAGCAGCGAATGTCGGCGCCGCCAGCCTCCTTGATGTACTCCTGAACCATGATGTTCTGCTTGAGGCCCATGAATGCCTCGATCACCGACTCCGCCGCCGTGGCGGTTTCGCACAGCACCACACCGATACCCTGGGTGCCTTCCAGCACCTTGATCACCAAGGGTGCACCGTTGACCATTTCGATCAGGTCGGGAATATCGTCCGGCGAGTGGGCAAAACCGGTGACCGGCAATCCGATGCCCCGACGTGACAGCAATTGCAGCGAGCGCAGCTTGTCCCGCGAGCGAGCAATGGCCACCGATTCGTTGAGTGGAAAAACCCCCATCATTTCGAACTGGCGCAACACCGCGCAGCCGTAAAACGTGACCGAAGCACCGATTCGCGGGATCACCGCGTCGAAGCCTTCCAGTGGCTTGCCGCGGTAGTGGATCTGCGGCTTGTGACTGGCAATGTTCATGTAGGCGCGCAGGGTATCGACCACCACCATTTCATGGCCGCGTTCGGTACCGGCTTCGACCAGGCGGCGGGTGGAATACAGACGCGGGTTCCGCGACAGCACAGCGATCTTCATGCAACACCTGTGGAGGAGGTAGATACCGGGAACACCGGCTTGTCTTGTACATATTTGATGCCGGGATTGACTACCAACTGGCCATCAATCAGGGCTTTGGAACCGAGCAGCAGGCGATAGCGCATGGATTTGCGGCAGGCGAGCGTGAACTCTACCCGCCAGACCCGATCGCCGAGGGCCAGGGTGGTGCTGATCACGTATCGCACCTGCGCATGACCGTTGGAGCTTTTAATGGTTTTTCTCGTCACCAGCGGTGCTTCGCAGCGGCGGTGACGCAGCTGCACCACCGTGCCCAGGTGCGCGGTGAAGCGCACCCACTGCTCGCCGTCACGGTCGAAAGTCTCGATGTCGGTGGCATGCAGGCTGGAGGTGCTGGCACCGGTGTCGATTTTTGCCCGAAGGCCCGCGACTCCCAAATCCGGGAGCGCCACCCACTCGCGCAGACCGACAACGGTCAAATGGTCAAATGTCTTCAAAGTTGCTCAACCGGTAGAAACCGCTCTGGCCGCACGCGGCCGAATTCGCGGTATTCACGCAGAATAATGGTTAAAAGGCGACAGATATCTACGGCCCGGATTTCCAGCCTCACGGGGAGGTTCTGGAATGTCTGCATTGTAATCCGAGACGGCGTAATTCTTGGTACGAGAGAAACGGTAGTACAGTTCATCAATATTTCAGGACGAGGAAATCCCATGGCACAAAAAAACGACGAGGATGACAAAGTCCGGCTGGATAAATGGTTATGGGCGGCGCGTTTTTACAAAACCCGTGCCTTGGCCAAGGCGGCGATTGAAAGCGGCAAAGTGCACTGCCGGGGTGAACGCTGCAAACCGGGCAAGGAGCCGCGCATTGGCGATGAATTTGTGATTCGCACCGGTTTCGAGGAGCGCACGGTGGTGGTCCAGGCGCTTTCGATCGTGCGCCGTGGTGCACCTGAAGCACAGACGTTGTACGCCGAAACCGAAGCCAGCATCGCCAAGCGCGAGAATGCCGCGGCCGAGCGCAAGGCAGGCGTCCTGGGCGTGAGCACCGATGGCAAACCGAGCAAGAAACAGCGGCGGGATCTGTTCAAGTTTCGTGGCAGCAGCAACGAATGATTGCCCCGGCCACCGATCGCGCCAGTCGGGCCAGGACTTGTAATTGCGCCTGTGCGTAGCCATATGAGGTAATTAGTCTGCCGAGCATGTGCCATTCGTCGTAAAGCGCGCACAGCCACCGGTCTCAAGGCCACAACCTGGCAGCCATACGCTATAGCCAAGGCGTAACCTCGTTCTGTAACCATTTTTGTCACCCATTCAGATACCAGACTTATGACCGACTTACCGGATAACGACTTCACCCAACGCTTCATCTTCGATGACAGCGACACCCGTGGCGAGATGGTTTCGCTGGAACTCAGCTACGCTGAAGTCCTGGCCAAACACGCCTATCCGGAGCCGGTTGCGCAACTGCTCGGCGAACTGATGGCGGCTGCGGCGTTGCTGGTCGGCACCTTGAAGTTCGATGGCCTGCTGATCCTTCAGGCCCGCTCCGAAGGCCCGATTCCATTGCTGATGATCGAGTGCTCCAGCGAGCGCGACATCCGTGGCCTGGCCCGTTACGAGGCTGACCGGATTGCCCCCGATGCCACCCTGGCCGACCTGATGCCGGATGGCTCGCTGACATTGACCATCGACCCGCAGCAGGGCCAGCGCTATCAGGGCGTCGTCGATCTGGACGGCGAAACCTTGTCCGACTGCTTCACCAACTACTTCGTCATGTCTCAGCAGATTGGCACTCGCATCAAGCTCTGTGCCGATGGCCGCCGCGCCCGTGGCCTGTTGCTGCAGCAGTTGCCCGCCGATCGCCTGAAAGACGAGGAAGAACGTGCTGCCAGCTGGCAGCACCTCACCGCGCTGGCCACCACGCTGACAGCCGATGAATTGCTGGGCCTGGACAACGAAACCGTGCTCCATCGTCTCTATCACGAAGAGCAGGTTCGTCTGTTCGATGTGCAGAAACTGCGCTTCCGTTGCAGCTGCTCGCGCGAACGTTCAGCCAATGCGCTGGTCAGTCTGGGTATGGAAGATGCGCAAAACCTGGTGCTCGAGCACGGCGGTAATATCGAGATCGATTGCCAGTTCTGCAACCAGCAGTACCTGTTCGATGCCGCCGATGTCACTCAATTGTTCGCTGGTGCGGGTGTTGAGACGCCGTCAGATACCCGGCACTAAAACGGTTCAGCGCAGGTAAATTCACTGGAAAGTACCGCAATAGCGCCGTTACGACGGGAGGGCCCTACTTTTTTTGGGCTTTTCTGGCATAATCCGGCCCACTTTTTTCGCGGTAGTAGTGCACGACTTTCTACTACAAAACGTTTGGAGCACTCGGCCACTGGCCGACGGGGAACCTCATGACGCAAGCCAATAACGCCGTGTACACCGATCTGAGTGTTGATGATCTGGTCAAAGAAGCCCTCAACCGCGGTGAAGGCGAGCTTGCCGATACCGGCGCACTGGTTGTACGTACCGGTCACCGTACCGGCCGTTCGCCAGTCGATCGTTTCATCGTTGATGAGCCAACCACCACGGGCGCCATCGCCTGGGGCCCGATCAACCGCAAGTTCCCGGCTGACAAGTTCGATGCCTTGTGGAACCGCGTCGAGGCGTTCAACAACGCGCAAGAGCACTTTGTTTCCCACGTGCATGTAGGTGCCGCTTCCGAGCACTACCTGGCCGTGAAGATGACCACCCAGACCGCTTGGCAGAACCTGTTCGGCCGTTGCCTGTTCATCAACCCGGCACAGTACAACCCGGCTGGCCGTGAAGAATGGCAAGTGCTCAACGTTGCCAACTTCGAATGCGTTCCAGAGCGTGACGGCACCAACTCCGACGGTTGCGTGATCATCAACTTCGCGCAGAAGAAAGTGCTGATCGCTGGCATGCGTTATGCCGGTGAAATGAAGAAAGCCATGTTCTCGGTGCAGAACTTCCTGCTGCCGGCTGCCGACGTACTGCCAATGCACTGCGCCGCCAACATCGGCGAAGAAGGCGACGTGACCCTGTTCTTCGGTCTGTCGGGTACCGGCAAGACCACCCTGTCCGCTGACGAAAGCCGTTACCTGATCGGTGACGACGAGCACGGCTGGGGCGAGGGCGTGGTGTTCAACATCGAAGGCGGTTGCTATGCCAAGTGCATCGACCTGTCCGAGAAGAACGAGCCGGTTATCTGGAAAGCCATCAAGCACGGTGCAGTCCTGGAAAACGTCGTGATCGACGACGCCAAGCACGCCGACTACGCCGATGTCAGCCTGACCCAGAACAGCCGCGCCGCCTACCCGCTGGAGCACGTTGCCAAGCGTTCCGAGAAGAACCTCGGTGGCGAGCCAAACGCAGTGATCTTCCTGACCTGCGACCTGACCGGCGTTCTGCCGCCAGTGTCGATCCTCAACGAAGAACAAGCGGCCTACCACTTCCTGTCCGGCTACACCGCGCTGGTGGGCTCGACTGAAATGGGTTCGGGCAGCGGCATCAAGTCGACCTTCTCCACCTGCTTCGGCGCACCGTTCTTCCCGCGTCCGGCTGGCGAATACGCAGAGCTGCTGATCAAGCGCATCCGCGGCTTCGGCTCCAAGGTCTACCTGGTCAACACCGGCTGGACCGGCGGTGGCTACGGCGTCGGCAAACGCTTCAACATCCCGACCACTCGCGCGGTGATCGCAGCGATCCAGAGCGGCGCGTTGATCGGTGCCGAGACCGAGCACCTGGACACCATCAACCTCGACGTGCCAGTGGCCGTACCGGGCGTTGAGACTGGCCTGCTGAACCCACGTAACACCTGGGCCGATAAAGCCGCCTACGACGAAGCCGCCAAAGCACTGGCCGGCCTGTTCATCGAGAACTTCAAGAAGTTTGAAGTGAGCGACGCGATCAAGGCTGCCGGTCCTAAGTTGTAAGCGCTGGATTGAAGCCATGAAAAAGCCGCCCTTCGGGGCGGCTTTTTTTTGCGCGGCGTTTCAGGTTTTCAGATGCAGGACAAACGCCCCCACCAACACCAGCACAACCCCTGACACCTGCACCTTACCTAGGCGCTCCTTGAAAAAAACATACCCCAGGATCGCCGCAATCCCGCCAGACAATGTACTGATCACCGTCACCACTGAAACCGAGCCTGCCACAGCACCCCAGGCAAATGATGAAAACCCGCCGAGGTTCATCAGGCTGGCACCGGTCAGTGTCAGGCAATTTTTAAGCGGCGGGAATTTCAGGCCGTCGTCGATTCTGAGCACGATGCCTACCAGCACGATCAGCCCGACAAGATACGCGAGCCAGAGCATCGTCACCGGTCCGAGTACTGGCAGGACAAAACGTCCCTGCAGCCAGAAACTGGTGCCGTAGAACACCGCCGCCAGCAGCGCATAGGCAATGGAACTGCTCGCCTGCGTGCTGTGTGGCACCTTCGGGTCGGAATGCATGCTGGAGAGGACCACGCCAATGACGCACAGGGCGATGCACAGTAACTGCAGCAGGCTGATCTGCTCACCGCCAGCCCAGGACAGCAACGTGGTCACTACGCCGTAGGAGGTCACCAGCGGGGCGACGATGGAAGCTTTACCCAGGGCGAAGGCCTTGGACAAGGCCAACGCACCAGACACGGTCAGCACAGCGGCAGCGACGCCGATCAGCCAGACATCAAGCGGTGCGGCCATGGACCGGAGAATGAATACGGGGAAGACGATCAGCAGCAGGCTCATGATCGTAAATCCCAGCGCCTGACCGAAATACACGGCACGTTTGACGCCAACCGCTCGGGCGTTCAAGCCCACCAGAAAATCCGTACCGCCCCACAGCAAGGCGGCTAGCAAGCCCATCAATACGTCCACGCAATTTCCTTATTGTTATGCGCCGCGGACACTACAGGCCTTCGAGCTCCCGGGTGTCCCAGCGTTGATCCTTGATCGCTCGGTAGAGCATGCCGATGGTCAATGGTTCCTTCTTGCCGCGACCCTTGGCCTTACGCTTGAGAAAGACATCGTAGCCCTCGGGGTGAAAGTAGCGATAGCTGTCGTAGTCGACGAAATCGATGGCGAAGTGCTCTTCAAGGGTTTCGATCAAGTGTTGTGCATCGGCACCGTTGCAGCCGAGGTCGAAGTTAATCGAGGTGGTGAGGCTGATCGTTTTGCGTTCGGGGAGGCCGAGTTCTTCGTGCAGTAGCTGGATGAGTAGGTGAAGGGTGGGGTCGTCGGGGAGGTTGGGGGCGAGGTTCATTGCTGGGTGTCCGGGTGGGCTTGAACAGATCTTATGGGTCGTTGGACTGGAGTGGAAGGATTGAAACCGACGCTCATCCCGCAGAACCCGTTCACTTCAGGAAACGGTGGTTTTGAGCAGGCGTTGCCGGGCGATGTCGAGCAGGTCGTTGCCATCCTGGGTCAGCAGATACAACGCATTGACGATGTTCGGAATGTCGCTGGCGTCGGCTTGTTTGAAGCACAGGCAATACAGGGTTTCCAGCAGGTCGCTGGCGGCACGGATGCGTTGGCGGGCGGCGTCGAGGATTTCCAGGGGGTCGGCCTCGGTGTCGATCACCAGCACTGGGGTTTCACTGTTACTGGACTTGAGCAGGTGATAGCGGTCAGCCAGTGGATCTGTGGTGTTCATCAAAGTGGGTCCTGTGCGAAATCGGCAAGTGTGCCCGGCAGGCCGAGACACTTTTTCAGCCGCGCCGAAAACTATAGGAGGGTGCGTGGCCATGCGACAAGACGGCGTTGATGGACAGGTTTTGTAGGGTATTTACCGTTTTTTGAGGATGGGACTACGTTGGCGCTGGTTTTCGTGCGCGAAACGATTAGAGGTAAAAATGCCTACAGGAGTGTCCGGCGTTGTTGGGTGAGTCTCGGTAGGGAGGGCAACAGAAGCTGTAGGATTTTTCGACATCAACACGCTGTATCATCCCGTATCGTTTTTGCCCCCGACCTTTTCTCGACTCGCTGCGATCGCCGGCTAGGCTTTGCTCATCGCAGCAGTCAACGGAGTGACAGCTTATGCACAACACCCTGGAACAGGTTTTCGGTTATCCACAGTTTCGGCCCGGCCAGGAGGCAGTGGTCAGCGCGGTGTTGGCGGGGCGCTCGGCGGCGGCGATTTTCCCCACCGGTTCCGGCAAGTCCCTTTGCTATCAGTTGTCGGCGGTTCTGTTGCCGCACCTGACGCTGGTGGTCTCGCCATTGCTGGCGTTGATGCAGGATCAGTTGGCGTTCCTGCAACGCCACGGCATTGCCGCGGGCAGTATCGATTCGGCCCAGAGTCGCGACGACGCCAGCGATGTCATGGCCCGTGCCAAGTCCGGCGAACTGAAAATCCTTATGGTCTCCGTGGAGCGCTTGAAGAACGAGCGTTTTCGTAATTTCCTACAGCAGGTGCCGATCTCGCTGCTGGTAGTGGACGAGGCGCATTGCATCTCGGAATGGGGGCACAACTTTCGCCCGGACTACCTCAAGCTTCCGGACTATCAGCGCCAGTTCAACATCCCCCAGGTGTTGTTGCTGACCGCCACGGCGACCCCGAAAGTGATCGCCGACATGCAGGCGAAATTCTCCATCGAACCTGCGGATGTAGTGACCACTGGCTTTTATCGGTCGAACCTCAATCTGTGGGTGGAGCCGGTTCGCAGCCAGGATAAGCGCAGGCGCCTTGTGGAATGGATGAGCCAGCGCCCCGGGCAGCCGAGCATTGTCTACGTCACCCAGCAGAAAACCGCCGAGCACATTGCTGAACATCTACTGCGCAATGGCATTCAAGCTGAGGCCTATCACGCCGGTTTGCCCCACGAACAGCGCGAAGGCATCCAGAAGCGCTTCATGGGCGGACAGTCCAATTGCATCGTCGCCACCATCGCCTTCGGCATGGGCATCGACAAGAGCGACATCCGTAACGTGGTGCATTTCGACCTGCCCAAGTCCATCGAAAACTACAGCCAGGAAATCGGCCGTGCCGGGCGTGACGGGCAGCCATCTGACTGCCTTGTGCTGGCCAATCGCGACAGCCTCAACGTGCTGGAAAACTTCGTCTATGGCGACACGCCTGAACAGGACGGTATCCGCTATGTGCTCGACGAGATGCAGGTCGCCGCGCCCGAGGGGCAGTGGGAGTTTCTCCTGGGGCCTCTGGGGGACCAAAGCAACATTCGCCAGCTACCGCTCAAGACCTTGCTGGTTCAACTGGAGCTTCGTGGCTTGATCGCCCCGCGTTATGCCTACTACGCCGAATACCGCTTCAAATATCTGCAGGAGCCTGAGGCATTGCTGGCTCGCTTCGAGGGCGAGCGCAGGGATTTCGTCGCGGCGATCATCCAGACGTCCACCCGTGCACGTACCTGGGCTACGGTAAATTTCGATGCGTTGTATGAACAGCACCGGGCCGAGCGCAGTCGGGTGGTGAAGGCCCTGGATTATTTCCAGGAAAAGGGCTGGGTCGAGCTTGAAAGCAAGCAGATGACCGAGGTCTACAGCCTGTTGCAAACCGATTTCGACAGTGCCGTGTTGAGTGAAGAGCTGCACGCCGGTTTCAGACGGCATGAACAGACCGAGATTGCGCGGATTCACGCCATGCTGGACCTGTTCGCTACCGATCGCTGTCTGGGCTATCGCCTGGCCGAGTATTTCGGCGACGAAAATGTGCCCCGCCAGTGCGGGCACTGTTCGGTTTGCCACGGGCAGGTGGCGCGGCTGCCTGCACCGCCGGCGTTACCGGCGCTTGTGGATAAAAACTTCGAGGCACTGTGTGCTGATTTTATCCACAGGCATGAACAACACACAGGGAAGGCGCCGTCGGCTGAGCGCGTGACACGGTTCTTGTGCGGGATCAGCGTGCCGCTGTTTACCAAGCTCAAGGTGCGGACGATTTCGGGATGTGCGGCGTTGGAGGATTATCCGTATGCCGAGGTTCGTGAGTGGGCGCAGGCACACCTCTAAATCGGTGTCTGGCGGAGCGGCATCCATCCGCTGAATGTCGCTCATCACAGGAATAAATTTCAAAAAGGCGCGGCGGCTGACTATGGTGAGGGCTGTCTTCGGATCGCCAACAAGAGAATAATCATGAGCCAGACACCGTTCAATATTCAGCGCGCAGCCGTCATCGGCGCGGGCACCATGGGCCGCGGCATTGTCATGTGCCTGGCCAACGCCGGGGTAGCGGTACAATGGGTCGATAACAATCCGCAGATGCTTGAACAGGCACTGGTCACTGTGTCGGACACCTATGCCCATAGTGTTCGACAGGAACGCATCGACCAGGTCGAGGCCGATGCCCGCATCGCTCGGGTCACGGCGGCCGCTGATTATGCGGCTATCCGTGACGTCGACTTGGTCATCGAAGCCGTCTACGAAAACCTCGAGCTCAAGCAGTCAATCTTCCGCGAACTGGACGGCCTGCTAAAACCTCAAGCCATTCTGGCGAGCAACACCTCTGCTCTGGACATCGACGCCATTGCCGCGGTGACTGGCCGACCACAGCAGGTCCTGGGCCTGCACTTCTTCAGCCCGGCGCACATCATGAAGCTGCTGGAAATCGTCCGTGGTGCCCAGACTGCACCGGCGGTCATCGATGCCGCGCTGGCGCTGGGCAAGCGCATGGGCAAGGTCAGCGTGGTGTCGGGCAATTGCGACGGCTTTATTGGCAATCGCATGCTAAACACCTACGTGCTGGAAGCCCGCAAAATGCTGCTTGAGGGCGCTTATCCCTATCAGGTCGATGCGGCGCTGCAAGGCTTTGGCTTCGCCATGGGACCATTCCGTATGTTCGATGTGGTTGGCGTCGACCTGCAATGGCGCGCTCGGCAACTGTCCGGTGTGGGGCAGGATGCACCAGAGGTACAGGTGGATAACCGTCTGTGCGAGCAGGGCCGTTTCGGTCAGAAGAGCGGCGACGGCTACTACCACTACGAGCCGGGCAGTCGCCAGGCTGAGCACGACCCGCTAGTCGATGCATTGGTGTTGGAAGTCAGCGAAGGGCTGGGTTTCCATCGCCGTGAAATCAGCCCGGAGGAAATTCTGGAACGCTGCTTGCTGGCATTGGTCAACGAGGGTGCGAAGATCCTTCAGGAGGGCATCGCCGGATCGGCTCACGACATTGATCTGGTGTACCTCAATGGATACGGATTCCCGGCGGACAAGGGTGGTCCAATGGCCTGGGCGGATCAGCAAGGGTTGGCGGACATTCATCAACGCCTGCTGGCGCTTGAGACCCGCCAGGGTGATCACTGGCGCCCGGCGCGGTTGATTGGTGAGTTGGCGGCGGCAGGTAGAGGGTTTGCGGACAAGTGATTGATGTGGTGCCTGCGAGGGCGCCATCGCGAGCAGGCTCGCTCCCACAGTTGATCTTCAGTGAACCCAAATTTTATGTACGACTAAGATCCCTGTGGGAGCGAGCCTGCTCGCGAAGAACGATAACGCGGTTTCACCTTAGACTGGCGAACACACTCAGGAATCCACACCGATGCCCCAACGCTGCGACTATCCGCACTTCCAACCCATCACCACACGCTGGCACGACAACGATGCCTACGGTCACGTCAACAATGTCACCTACTACAGTTTTTTCGACACGGCGGTGAACACCTACCTGATCGAAGTCGGTGGCCTGGATATACACGATGGCGAGGTAGTGGGTTTCGTGGTGAGTTCAGCCTGCGACTACTTTGCTTCCATCGCCTTCCCGGACCGGATCGAGGTCGGCTTGCGGGTCGGCAAGTTGGGCAACAGCTCGGTGCAGTACGAGTTGGCAGTGTTCAAGCAAGGGGAAGACGAGGCCTGCGCAGCCGGACGCTTCGTGCATGTGTTTGTCGACCGGGCATCGAATCAGCCGGTGGCGATTCCGGCCGGGTTGCGTAACGCATTGGAGTGTCTGGTGGTTTAAACCAGGCAAAAAAAATCGCAGCCCTCGGGCTGCGATTTTTATCTGTCAGTGAACCCTTTCGGGATCAGTGACGATGGCGGTAGTACTTGTGATGCTTGCGATGGCCATAGGCATGACCGCGACCTGGGTGGCCGTCACGGTAGTAACGACGATCATCATGACCACGGTAGCGACGATCATCATCGTCGTCATCATCGGCCTTGTTGCCCATGTAGTTGCCCAGCGCGCCACCGGCGCCGCCGCCTGCTGCGGAGCCGATCAGGCTGCCCGTGGTGCCGCCCATGCTGCGACCGACCACGTTACCGCCTGCTGCGCCCAACGCACCGCCAATGGCCGCTTCGCCACGGCTGCGTTTGTCTGCGCCAACTGCGCTACCACCCGCGCCACCCAGGGCCGCGCCGATAGTGGAACCTGTACTGCCGCCAAGCGATTGGCCGACGACTGAGCCCAAAACCCCGCCCAATGCGCCGCCCACACCTGCTTCGGTGGTGCCGCCAGCGGAGGCCATGCCACTGACCAGGCCAAGGGACAACAAGAGAATCGAGGAGAACTTCATGGAGGAACCTCAAGGGGATGACGACGCGATCCTGAGGCCGTGTAAGGAGTGTGACAATCGAAATCCGACGAGTAACACGACTTCAGCACATTTCTATAAGTTACTGTTTTTTGGGCGGAACTTAATGGTTTTTCGCCGGTCTTTTATTACTTCGGATAGGCCGTTTTCATGAGAAAACGGCCTTTTTTGTGGGCGTTTGGAAATTGTTTTGCCGGCGATCTTTTGATTTTGCTTTAAGCAGACTTTGCCATGATCAATCCGGTCTCACTCGCCGCTTCCAGCCGGATCGCCACGAACTTGGATGTCGGTGTATGGCTGCCATCCCCGGTGCTTTCCAACGGCACCAGCGGGTTCACTTCCGGATAGTACGCCGCCGCTTGCCCCGCTGGAATATCAAATGACAGCAGCGTGAAGCCTTTCACCCGGCGCTCAAGTCCGTCATCCCAGATTGAAACGATATCGGCCTTCTGCCCCGGCTTGAAGCCCAGGCGAATGATGTCGGCTTCGTTGACAAACAGCACGTCACGCTGCCCCTTCACTCCGCGATAACGGTCATTGAGGCCATAGATCGTGGTGTTGTACTGATCGTGGGAGCGCATCGATTGCATGATCAGGTCCGGCAACACACCGGTAGCACGGGTGCGCTCATGCACCAGGTCCTTGGGCAACGCATTTGGGCGGAAATTGGCCCGGCCTGATGCAGTGTTCCACTTGCGCGCACCGGCGCTGTTGCCCAGGTAGAACCCGCCCGGGTTCTTGACTCTCTCGTTGAAGTCCTTGAAGCCGGGAATGGTATCGGCAATCAAGTCGCGGATGCGGCTGTAGTCTGCCACCAGCCAGTTCCAGTCCACTGGCTGGTTGCCCAGCGTGGCTGCCGCGATGCCTGCCAGGATCGCTGGCTCCGAACGCATCTGCTGCGAGAGCGGCTCCAGCTGGCCATTGGAGGCGTGGACCATGCTGAACGAGTCTTCGACGGTCACCGCTTGAGGACCTTGGGTTTGCCGGTCGATATCGGTCCGGCCCAGGCACGGCAGGATCAGGGCGTCTTTACCGTGAGTCAGGTGGCTGCGGTTGAGCTTGGTGCTGATCTGCACGGTCAGGTCGCAGTTACGCAGGGCCTGGAAGGTGCGCGAGCTGTCCGGAGTGGCTTGGGCGAAGTTGCCGCCCAGGCCGATGAAAACCTTGGCCCGACCTTCGGCCATGGCATGAATCGCCTCGACCACGTTGTGGCCGTTTTCGCGCGGCACCTTGAACTGGAAGCGTCGTTCAAGGGCATCGAGGAACGCCGTGGGTGGCCGTTCGTTGATGCCCATGGTCCGGTCGCCCTGCACGTTGCTGTGGCCACGCACCGGGCACAGGCCGGCGCCCGGCCGACCGATGTTGCCGCGCAGCAACATCAGGTTGGCGATTTCCTGGATGGTCGCTACCGAATGGCGATGCTGGGTGATCCCCATGGCCCAGCACATGATGACGTTCTTGCCCTTGGCGTACATGCGCGCCGCTTGCTCGATTTCCACCAGAGGCAGGCCGGATTGCTCGACGATCTGTTGCCATGGGGTGTCGTCGATGGCGGCCAGGTAGTCCAGGACATTGACACTGTGTTCATTGAGGAAGGCGTGATCGAACACCGCAGGCTCGCCCGCTTTCTGTGCGTCGCGCTCCCATTGCAGCAGGAATTTGGCCATGCCACGCATGATCGCCATGTCGCCGCCCAATGCCGGTCGGAAGAACGCGGTATTGGTCGGTTTGTCGCCGTTGGTAAGCATTTCAATCGCGTGTTGCGGGTGCTGGAAGCGTTCCAGGCCGCGCTCTTTAAGCGGGTTGATGCACACCACCTGGGCGCCGCGTTTCACGGCCTCTCGCAACGGTTCGAGCATCCGTGGATGGTTGGTGCCGGGGTTCTGGCCCCAGACGAAAATGGCATCGGCGTGTTCGAAATCGTCGAAGGTGACTGTGCCTTTGCCGACGCCGACACTTTGCGCCAATGCCACGCCGCTAGCCTCGTGGCACATGTTCGAACAGTCAGGGAAGTTGTTGGTGCCGTAGGCGCGCACGAACAGCTGGTACAAAAAGGCTGCTTCGTTACTGGCCCGGCCCGAGGTGTAGAACTCGGCCTGGTTCGGGCTCGACAAGCCGTTCAGATGCTTGGCGATCAGCGCAAAGGCGGCGTCCCAACTGATCGGCTTGTAGCGGTCGGTCTCTGCGTCATAGCTCATCGGCTCGGTCAGCCGACCCTGATACTCAAGCCAGTAGTCGCTTTGTTCGAGCAACGACGTGACGCTGTGCCTGGCGAAAAACTTGGCATCGACGCGGCGCTTGGTCGCTTCCCAGTTCACCGCCTTGGCGCCGTTCTCGCAGAACATCACCATGCCGCCTTCATTGGAATCGCCCCAGGCGCAACCGGGGCAGTCGAAGCCGCCGTTCTTGTTGGTCTTGAGCATCATGCGCAGGTTTTTCAGCGCGTTGTCGCTGGTCAACCAGGCCTGGGCGACACTGATCAGTGCGCCCCAGCCTCCGGCGGCGCCTTTGTATGGCTTGTATCGAGGAACGGGTGTCTGGTCGGCTTGACGGTGTTGACTCACGCTTGGTTCTCCAACGCTGGGCTGTAGACCCGCGGCGCATTCTTTTGTGGCAGATGAATGAGATTGAGGTTGTGGCGACGGGCCCATTGCACGGCGAGCCCGGTGGGCGACGATAGGCTGACCAGCGTCTGGATGCCGGCGCGCAAGACTTTCTGGATCAATTCGAGGCTGCATCGACTGGTGACAATCGCCAGTCCGCCAGCCGTCGAAATGTTTTGGCGGACCAAGCCGCCGATCAATTTATCCAGCGCGTTGTGCCGGCCGATATCTTCGCGACCCAGCAACAGTTGGCCTTGGTCGTTCATGAACACGGCCGCGTGCACCGCCCCGCAGTGTTGGCCAAGCGGCTGGAACGCGCCGATGCGCTGGCGCAGGCCCTCCAGCCATTCAGCCGGTGGCAGGGGCGCGCCGGGCAATACTTCGAGCTCGGGCAATGCCTGCTCCACCGCTTCAACACCGCAAAGGCCGCAACCGCTGGTACCGGCCAGCTGCCGACGCTGTTGCTTGAGGTTCCAGAACGCGCGATTGGCGATGGTCACCTGCGCGTACTGCGCTGAGCCCGAGCCGCTGAGTTGCAGGTCATAGATATCCGAGGCGTCCTGGATAATGCCGCTGCCCAGGCTGAAGCCGACGATGAAATCTTCAAGGTCGGTGGGCGTCACCAGCATCACCGCCTGGCTGATACCGTTAAAGGCAATCGCCAGCGCGACTTCCTCGGCCAGCGCGGTGCTGGCTGACTCCGTGTGCTCAAGGTTGCTGTAGCTGTAGGTGTGGCTGGCGGCGGGCGCAGGCGTTTCAAGGGCAGGCGCCGCGCAGGCTGGGCGCTTGGCGTTCATGGCATCACCGAGGGATTGATCAGCTTTAAGACTAGGCGCGGCAACTTGCCACGTCTAATCGCTATTACTGATCTGCCGATAGATGTCGTCGATCAAGCGCCGATCAATGATTGTTGATAAACCGCGAAACACGCTTCAGCCAAGGCCGAACGTGGCGCGCTGCGGCGCATGATCAGGCCCAGCCGGCCGAGGGTTTGGGCGTTTTCGATCGGTTGCAGGCGCAAATGCTCGGTCAGCCCTTCCAGTCCACCGTCCAACGGCATCACCGCGCAGCACAAGCCGCCATGCACAGCTTGTAACAGTTGATGCACGGCATCGGTTTGCAACAAAGGCTGTGGGTTGAGGCCGCGGCTGTGGAAGTTGTGGTCGATGGATTGGCGAAAGTGCATGCCGCTGGTGAGCATGCCCAGCGGCAACTCGATCAACGATTCCCAGCTCAGCGGTGCTTCGCCAAAGGTAAAGAAGCGCTGATCGTAGAGCAGGCCCATGCGGGTTTCACTGAAGGCGAAGGAGTCAAAGCGCTCGGCATCCAGGCGTTCGAGGTAGGACACGCCGAGGTCCAGGCGATTGTTCGCCAGTTGTTCGAGGATCTGTTCGGAGCTCAGTGCCGAGAGTTCAAAGCGCAGGTTCGGGTGTTCTGCGTGCAGGCGCTGCAGCAGCGGCAACGGATCGAAGCTCGACAGCGGCACCACGCCCAGGCGCAAGGTGCCGACCAGATTGCCGCGACAGGCCGCCGCCTCGGCGTACAAGCCGTCATAGGCGGCCAAGACGGTGCGCGCCCAAGCCAGCACCCTCTCGCCAGGTGCAGTAAAGCCTTCAAAGCGCTGGCCGCGATTGACCAGCGGCAGATCGAGTTCCTCCTCGAGGCTGCGCAGACGCATGGACAGGGTCGGCTGGGTAATATGGCAGCGTGCGGCGGCCTGGCCGAAATGGCGGGTTTCATCCAGAGCGATGAGGAATTTCAGCTGCTTGATGTCCATCTTCGCTCCAGGGTGCGGGAAGGGGTCGATTCTAGCGCAAGCGGCGTCATTGGTCGGTTTGGATTGGCAAACGGCTGCCGTGGTCTAGGCTTTTACGTCTGGAACCCGAAACCCAAGGAGAGCGAAACGATGAGCCTGTTCAGTTTTCTCAAAGAAGCCGGTGAAAAAATCCTCGACGCGTTGACGCCGGACAAGGCTGAAGCCAATAGCGAGGCATTGACCAAGCATGTGCAGAGTGCGTTGACGGGGATCGATACTTCCAAGATTCAGGTGAAGGTCGAGGGCGATAAGGTCATCGCCAGCGGCGAAGCGAAGACGCAGGAAGAGAAGGAAAAAATTCTCCTGACGCTGGGCAACGTGGCGGGTGTCAGCGGTGTTGAAGACCAGATCACCGTGACCGGTCCAGTGGTTGTGGCCGCGAAGTTTGTCGTGGTCGAGAAGGGCGACACCTTGAGCGCCATTTCCCTGCGCGTGTACGGCAATGCCAACCTGTACAACAAAATCTTCGAAGCCAACAAACCGATGCTCAAGGATGTGAACAAGATCTATCCGGGGCAATCGCTGCGGATTCCTGAATAATGTGAGGCCCTGTAGGAGCTGCCGAAGGCTGCGATCTTTTGACTTTGATCTTTAAAAACAAAATCAAAAGATTGCAGCCTGCGGCAGCTCCTACAGGAAATCAAAGGCCGGTTATCAAATCCCGATAGTCCTCGACCGCCGCAAATTCCGCCGTGTCCTTGGGCCCTTTGCGGCTATCCGGCTCTTTCACCGCCAATAAATGCGCCACGCCGAACTCCCGGGCACTGCGCAGGATCGGCAGTGTGTCGTCGATAAACAGGCTGCGCGCCGGGTCGAAGTCGATGTCGGCCTGCAAGGCATCCCAGAACTGCGGGTTTTCCTTGGGAAAACCGTAATCATGGGAGCTGATCAAACGCTCGAAATACGGCGCCAGCTCGATTTTTTCCAGCTTCAATGACAGCGAATCGCGATGCGCATTGGTGATCAGCACCACACGCTTGCCTGCACGCTTGATCGCCGCCAGGAAGATGTCGGCATCCGGGCGCAAGGCGATCAGATGAGCCGTTTCCAGTTTCAGCTCGCGCACGGGTAGTTTCAGTTCGGTACTCCAGAAATCCAGGCAGTACCACTGCAGCTGACCGGCATTGCGTTCAAATAACGGCTGCAGTTCCAGTTCGGCCATTGCCCGGCTCACCCCGTGCAGTTCGGCATAACGCTGGGGCAAGTGCTCCAGCCAGAAATGGTTGTCGAAGTGCAGGTCCAGCAGCGTGCCGTCCATGTCCAGCAGAACGGTATCGATGTCGTGCCAGGGCAGCAGGGACATAAAAACTTCTCCAACGGTAAAAAAAGGTATCCGGGGACAACAATCAGGATAGGCCGGGTATAGTAACCCGCTATCGCCCAGGAGCCGCTCATGCGCCAGAAACCCACCATCCTCGCCCGCGAGATTGTCGCCACCAGCCGTTTGTTCTGCGTCGAGGAGCTGAAGCTGCGTTTTTCCAATGGCGTGGAGCGCACCTATGAGCGATTGGTCGGCAAGGGCGCAGGCTATGGTGCCGTGATGATCGTGGCGATGCTCGATGCCGACCATGCCGTATTGGTCGAAGAGTACTGCGGCGGTACCGATGCATACGAATTATCCCTGCCTAAAGGCTTGATCGAGCCAGGCGAGGACGTTTTGGCGGCAGCCGAGCGCGAGCTCAAGGAAGAGGCAGGTTATGGGGCGCGACAGTTGGAACATCTGACCGAGCTGTCGTTGTCACCTGGTTACATGAGCCAGAAAATCCAGGTGGTGTTGGCCACTGACCTGTACGAAGAGCGCCTGGAAGGTGACGAGCCGGAGCCGATGGGCGTGGACAAGATCAACCTGCGCGAATTGTCGGCCCTGGCGCAGAACCCGAAGTTCACCGAAGGCCGTGCCTTGGCGGCGTTGTACCTGGCCCGTGACCTGCTGACCCAGCGCGGGGTGTTCCAGCCATGAATTTTCCCCATCCGTTGATGGCGCCGGTGGTCGAGCTGGCATTGAAGGCCGGCGAGGCGATCTTGCCGTTCTGGCGCGTCGGCACGGCCGTGACTGCCAAGACTGACGATTCACCCGTGACTGCCGCAGACATGGCTGCTCATCATCTGATTCTGGCCGGGCTGACGGCGCTTGATCCGAGTATTCCGGTGTTGTCCGAAGAAGACGCCAACATCCCGCAGAGTGTTCGCGCCAGTTGGCAGCGCTGGTGGTTGGTCGATCCGTTGGACGGGACCAAGGAATTCATCAGCGGCAGCGAAGAGTTCACCGTCAACATCGCGTTGATCGAGCAGGGGCGCGTGGTATTCGGCGTGGTGTCGATGCCGACTAACGGGCGTGTCTATGTCGGTGGTGCCGGTTTCGGCGCGTGGCGTTGCGATCAGGGGGGTACGCCCGTGGCGATTTCGGTGCGTGATGTACCGGGCCCCGGCCAATCGTTCACCGTGGTGGCCAGCCGTCGCCATTCCAGTCCACAGCAGGAACGCTTGCTGGCCGGATTGAGTGCCAGCCTGGGTGAACTGGAACTGGCCAGTATCGGCAGCTCCCTGAAATTCTGCCTGTTGGCCGAGGGGGCGGCGGATTGTTATCCGCGGCTGGCGCCGACTTCGCAGTGGGACACGGCGGCGGCGCAAGGCGTGCTGGAAGGGGCGGGTGGCGAGGTGCTGGATCTCAATGGCGCACCGTTCTGCTATCCGGCGCGGGAATCGCTGCTGAACGAATTTTTCCTCGCACTGCCGGCCAAGGCTGCATGGCGGGAGAAACTGTTGGCGCTGGCTCGAGATTAAAATCAAAAGATCGCAGCCTGCGGCAGCTCCTACGGGTATACACATAACCCCTGTAGGAGCTGCCGCAGGCTGCGATCTTTTGATTTACCGGTGCAACACGTATTGCCCGACAAACTTCACCGCATCCTCATCGCTACCCGCGTTCACCACCCGCGTGTGCAGGACCAGCCGCGCCCGTCCGTATCGCTGATACATCGCCAGGAATTTCTTCCACACCTGCGCACCCGGCGCCTGGCAAATGGCATGTGCATCCCCTGTCACCGGCAGCGGGTAGTGGATCTGCCCTTCCTGAATAACGATGTGTCCGTCGGTTATCCCTTCTTCTTTGAGGCGCAAATGCAGCCAGCCCCAACCGGCCAGTACCGCGCCACAATACAGGCTGCCGCCGAACATGGTGCTCTTGTGATTGACGTTAGCGTCCAGCGGCAAGTACAGGCGCAGTTGTTGATCGTGCCAGTCGAGCACCTTCAGGCCCATGTCCCGGGTGAGGGGAATGTCGTGATGGAGGACGGATTCCAGTTGACGACTGTCGCGGCTCATTCAGGGGCCTCTTGTTTGCAGTGGATAAGTGGGCGGCGGCTCAATCGAGGTCGTCGCTATGGGTGGCGGTGCCACTATCGGCGAAGCTCAGGCCGTGCTTGCGCAATTTGTCATGCAAGGTCTTGCGTGGAATGCCGAGCGCTTCGGCGACGCTGCGCACTGAACTGTGCGAGCGCGCCAGTTCGGCGGCAATCAGGGTTTTTTCGAAGTTTTCCACTTGCTCGCTCAACCCGCCGCTGACCATTTCTACCGTCGTGCCGACCGTGCCTTGCACCTCGTTGTTGTCCAGCGCCAGTTCCAGGCCCAGGGCGAAGCGTTCGGCAGCATTCTGCAGTTCGCGCACGTTGCCGGGCCAGGCGTGACGCAACAGCAGGGCGCGTTGTCCGGGTTGCAGTTCATGGGGCGGCAAGCCATGGCGGGCGCTGGCTTCATCGGCGAAATGCTGGAACAGCACCAGCGCGTCTTCACCGCGTTCGCGCAGCGGTGGAATGCGCAATGGCGCGACGTTCAGGCGATAGTACAAGTCGGCGCGGAATCGGCCCTGATCGGCGGCCTGGCGCAGGTCTTCCTTGGTGGCGGCGATGATGCGGATGTCCAGCGGGATCAGTTGATTGCCGCCCAGGCGTTCGACCACCCGCTCCTGCAGCAAGCGCAGCAATTTCACCTGGACGTCCAGGCTCATGCTTTCGATCTCATCGAGAAACAACGTGCCACCGTTGGCAAATTCGAACTTGCCGATGCGGCGTTTCTGCGCGCCCGTGAAAGCGCCGGGCTCATGCCCGAACAACTCGCTTTCGACCACCGACTCGGCCAGCGCTCCGGCGTTGATCGCCACGAACGGACCACTGCGCCGACTCGACAGGTCATGCAAGGCTCGTGCAACCACTTCTTTACCGGCCCCGGTCTCGCCGAGGATCAGCACGTCTGCCCGAGTTGCCGCCAAGGCGCCGATTTGCTCGCGCAGACGCAGCATCGAGGGCGACTGCCCGACCAGACGCGTGCTCAATTCATTGCGATCGCTCAGGGCCAGGCGCAGGCTGCGGTTGTCCAGCACCAGTCGGCGCAAGGCCAGGGCACGGCGCACGCTGTCGAGCAGCGCATCGCTGGCGAAGGGTTTTTCCAGAAAATCATAGGCACCGGCGCGCATGGCTTGCACCGCCAGCGGCACATCGCCGTGGCCGGTGATCAGCAGCACCGGCAGTTCCGGATCCTGGGCGTGGAGCTCGGTCAGCAGTTCGATGCCGTCCATGCCCGGCATGCGGATATCGCTGACGACCACGCCTGGCCAGTCGCGCTCCAGTTGTGCGGCCAGGCCCTTGGCTTCGGCCAGCGGCAGAATCTTCAGGCCGGCGAGGTCCAGGGTCTGGCTCAAGGCCTGGCGCAGGTGGGGATCGTCGTCGATCAACACGACCTGGATGCGGTTGTCGATGCTCATGCACTTCGGTCCTCGGACGGTTGCAGGCTCACACCCGGTGCGCCTGCACGTAGCTTCAGGGTAATCAGGGCGCCGCCCTCCTTGTGGTTGGCGAACGACAGTTCGCCGCCGAAGGCGCGCATCAGGGTTTCGCATATCGCCAGCCCCAATCCAAGCCCCTGGGTACGGGTCTTGGTGGTGTAGAAGGGCTCGCTGGCGCGGCCCAGGGCCTCCAGGCAGAAACCGGGGCCGTTGTCGCGAATGTACAGGTTGACGCCTTCGCCCGTGGATTGGGCACTCAGCCAGAGTTTACGCGGCGGACCTTTTTCCGTCAGGGCATCGAGGGCGTTGGCCAGCAGGTTGCCCAGCACTTGGCGCAGGCGGGTTTCTCCGGCCTCGACCCACAACGTGGCGGCGGGCAAGTCGCGGATCAGTTCGACTTCCATGCTGCGTCGACGCTTGGCCAACAAGGCCAGGGCATCGTCAAGCGCCGGCTGCAGGGCGACGCTTTCCGGAGCGTGGCGATCGCGCCGGGCAAAGGCGCGCAGGTGAGCGATGATCGACGCCATGCGCCCGGTCAGTTCGCTGATCAGCTTTAGGTTGCCACGGGCATCGTCGGTGCGCTCGTGGTCGAGCAACACTTCGGCGTTTTCCGCGTAGCTGCGGATGGCCGCCAGCGGTTGGTTGAGCTCGTGGCTGATGCTCGCCGACATCGTTCCCAGCGCCGAGAGCTTGCCGGCCTGCACCAGGTCATCCTGGGCGCGAACCAGTTCTTGCTGGGCCTGCTCGCGCTCCAGCACTTCCTGTTTGAGTCGGCGGTTGAGACCCTCAAGGTCGCTGGTACGTTCAGCCACCCGGCCTTCCAGTTCGCGCCGGGCCTTGGCTTCGAAGGCGATGCGTTCCAGGTAATGACGGCGGCGTTGCATCATCAGGCCGAGCAACAGCATCAACACCAGCAGCGTCGCGCCACCGATGGCGACTACCGTGCGCACCGGACGATCGATCAGGGTGCGCGGGGCGAGGATGCTGACGTTCCAGCCGGTTTCCGCGATCGGCTGAGTCTGGGTCAACCAGGCGTTGGGATTGAGCTTGAGCGGCTTGGGTTCGCGGGTGGGGTAGGGCTGGATCGCGGTGATGGCCTTGCGCTCTTCTTCGCTCAACTCACGGGTCGAACGAAAACGCCATTCCGGCCGCGAAGTGAGGATGACCACGCCGTTGTGATCGGTCAGCAGCAGTTGCTCCGGGGTTTTGCCCCATAGGCTTTCGGTGTGGTCGAGGTCGACCTTGACTACCAGCACGCCGATGATTTTTTCGCCCTCTCGCACGGCAGCGGCGAAGAAGTAGCCCCGTTTGGCGGACGTGGTTCCCAGCCCGAAAAATCGTCCGAGCCGCCCGGCCATGGCTTCGCTGAAGTACGGCCGGAAGGCAAAGTTGCGGCCGACGAAACTGTCGTGCTTGTCCCAGTTGGAGGCGGCCAGGGTCTTGCCCGTCGTGTCCATCAGGTACATGACTTCGGCGCCGGTCTGGGTGCTGATGTTCTTCAACAGGCGATTGGCGTTGCCCTGGGTGACACCATCGTCTGGCGCGCCAAGCACGGCGCGCAAGGCCGGCAGGTCGCCGAGGATCTGCGGCAGTACTTCATAACGGTGCAGGGTGCCCAGCAGGTTGGCGACGTAGAGATCGAGGGTCTGGCGATTCTGCCCAGCCAATTCGCTGCGGTAATAGCGCTCGGCCAGGTGCTCCAGCGGCCACAGTAAGGGTGCCAGGCACAGTGCGAGCAGGGCCAGGCTGCGCCAGCGGGGTCTGCGGGGAAGGGTTGGAGTCATGAGCATCGAGCGCCTGTGGGTACAGGTGCATTATGCCTAGGCTTGCCGACACAGTCTGCGCACCTTGCGGCCGGTGCGAGCGGTGTGTCAGTCGAAGACGTCGGCGTCCTTGAAAAATGCCGCGGCCTGGTCCCTGGCCGACAGTTGCGGCGCAGTATCGAGCGGCCAGTCGATGGCCAGGTCGGGGTCGTCCCAGCGAATGCTGCGTTCGGCCGATGGGTTGTAGTACTCAGTGGTTTTGTACAAAACCTCGGCGAACTCACTCAACACCAGGAAACCGTGGGCGAAACCCTTGGGAATCCACAGTTGGCGATTGTTCTGCGCAGAAAGACGCACGGCTACCCACTGGCCGAAATGTGGCGAGCTGCGCCGCACATCAACAGCCACATCAAGGATTTCCCCGGCACAGACCCGAACCAGTTTGTCCTGGGTATTCTCAAGTTGGTAATGCAGCCCGCGCAGCACGCCTTTTTGCGAGCGCGAATGGTTGTCCTGAATGAATTGAGTGCTCAGGCCAGTGGCTTCCTTGAAAACCTTCGCATTGAAACTTTCGTAGAAAAAACCACGATCGTCACCGAAAACCTTGGGCTCGATGATCAAAACACCGGGCAGGTCGGTGGTCACAACATTCATGGGTTTCTCCAACGATGGGCATTGATGGTCGCCATTCTTGCCCAGAGTGCCTGTAAGGGCGAGTGTCGTGTGCTTTTTTCTTCGAAGTTGACCGATCCAGCCGCTTGCCAGCCGGCTGAAGGGGGGTTGCGTATCGCCCCGAGCAGTGGCGATATAGGCGCCTAATAAAATTTCAGGGGTCGTTGTATGCCGCTCGCCACGTTGATTCATCGCGCCAGTTTGCCCAGTCCGCAAGTCTCTGCCGAGCAAGCGCTTGAGCTTTTGCAGGCGCATTACGGGTTCGACGGAACGTTGCAGGCCCTTGGCAGCCAGCAGGATCTGAACTTTCGCGTCGACAGTGCTCAAGGGCGTTTTGTCCTGAAAATATGCCGGGGAGACTATTCGGCGCTGGAGTTGCAAGCCCAGCATGCCGGGCTCAAGCACCTGGCTGAGCATCCGGATGTGCACGTACCGCGTGTGATCGCGGCGAAAAACGGGGCGGACCTGTTGTCCCTGGAGGTCGCTGGCCAAGCGGTGCATGTGCGTTTGCTGGACTACATCGAGGGACAGTCCCTGACGCACCTCGAGCATTTCAATCGAACGGTGGTCGCCGGTTTCGGGCGGCTGTGCGGTGAAATGGACCTGGCACTGGCGGATTTTGAACATCCGGGGCTGGTGCGAACCCTGCAATGGGACGCGCGTCACGCCCACGCATTGATCGCGCATTTGTTGCCGGTGATCAAGGATGAAGCCCAGCGCCGACTGATCGTTGAAGCGTCCGAGCAGGCCGAGCGCCATTTGTTGCCGCTGCAAGACAAGTTGCCGGTGCAAGCCATTCACATGGACATCACCGACGATAACGTGGTGTGGCAGCGCGATGCGCAACGCCATTGGCAACTGCAAGGTGTGATCGATTTCGGCGACTTGATCCGTACCTGGCGCATAACCGACCTGTCGGTGACCTGTGCAGCGTTGCTGCACCATGGTGAAGGTGATCCGTTCTGCATCTTGCCAGCGGTGCAGGCGTATCACGCGGTCAATCCGTTGCAGCATGAAGAGCTGCTGGCGCTGTGGCCGCTGATCGTCGCCCGCGCGGCGGTGTTGGTGCTCAGTGGTGAACAACAGGTGAGCATCGATCCGGGCAATACCTATAGCCGCGACAACCTGGTCCACGAATGGGAGATCTTCCGTGTGGCCACGTCGGTGCCATTGGCGCTGATGGAAGCGGCCATCCTGTCGGCTGTCGGGCAGAGCCTTCCGGGCATTGGCAGCGAAGGCTTCGCCCCGCTGCTGCCGAGCCTGGTGGGGCGTGAGTTTGCGTTGATCGACCTGGGCGTGCTCAGCCCGCATTTCGAGGCCGGTAACTGGGAGCAGGCAGGCATCGATCAACGCCTGTTGGATGAGGCCGCCGCTGTCCACGGCCTGGCGGCCAGTCGTTATGGGCAATACCGTTTGTCACGCACGCGCCCGGACACGGCCGGCGAGCCGGACACCTGCCCTCTGCACGTCGAATTGCGCGTACCCCATGGCACGACCGTCGAAGCGCCGTTCGCCGGGGTGGTGCACCAGCCGATGCCCGGGGTGCTGCAACTGGACGGTCCGCAACTGAGCGTGCGGCTGTGGGGTGTCACGCCATCGCTGCATAGCGGCGCGGCGCTGGTCAAGGGCCAGGTGCTGGGCTCGGTCAGCGGGCCGTTGATCGTGCAGCTGTGCCGAGGGGCTTCGTTCAGCGCGCCGTTGTTTTGCACACCTTCACGAGCCGCCGCATGGCAAGCGCTGTGCCCATCGCCCGCGATGCTTCTGGGGTTGGCTTGCGATGCGCAGGAGGAACTCGATTCACAGACCTTGCTGGCACGCCGCGGCGCCAGTTTCGCCCGCACGCAAAAATACTATTATGTCGACCCGCCGCGCATCGAACGCGGCTGGCGCAACCACCTGATCGACATGCAGGGCCGTTCTTACCTCGACATGCTCAACAACGTCGCGGTACTCGGCCACGGCCATCCGCGCATGGCGGCAGTCGCCAGCCGCCAGTGGTCGTTGCTCAACACCAACTCGCGGTTCAACTATGCCGCCGTGGCCGAGTTCTCCGAGCGCCTGCTGAAATTGGCGCCCGAGGGCATGGACCGGGTGTTCCTGGTCAACAGCGGCAGCGAGGCCAACGACCTGGCCATTCGCCTGGCATGGGCCTATAGCGGCGGGCGCGACATGCTCAGCGTGCTGGAGGCCTATCACGGCTGGACCGTAGGCGCGGATGCGGTATCGACTTCGATCGCCGACAACCCCAAGGCCTTGAGCAGCCGCCCGGACTGGGTGCACCCGGTGACCGCGCCGAACACCTATCGCGGTGAATTCCGCGGCCCTGACAGCGCGCCGGACTACGTGCGCAGCGTCGAACACAACTTGGCGAAAATCGCCGGGCAAAATCGTCAACTGGCCGGGTTCATTTGCGAACCGGTATACGGCAATGCCGGTGGCATCTCGCTGCCACCGGGTTATTTGCAGCAGGTTTACACAATGGTTCGTGCCCAGGGCGGCGTGTGCATCGCCGACGAAGTGCAAGTGGGTTATGGGCGCATGGGGCATTTCTTCTGGGGCTTTGAAGAGCAGGGCGTGGTCCCGGACATCATTACCATGGCCAAGGGCATGGGCAACGGCCAGCCACTGGGCGCGGTGATCACCCGCCGGGAAATCGCCGAAGCGCTGGAGGCCGAGGGGTATTTCTTTTCGTCCGCCGGTGGCAGCCCGGTCAGTTGCCAGATCGGCATTGCGGTGCTGGATGTGATGGAAGAGGAAAAACTCTGGGAAAACGCCCAGGTTGTTGGCGGGTACTTCAAGGAGCGGCTTGAAGCGCTGATCGATATTCATCCGTTGGTTGGCGCCGTGCACGGCTCCGGGTTCTATCTGGGGGTGGAATTGATCCGCAACCGTGAAACCCTGGAACCGGCCACCGAAGAAACCACCGCGCTGTGCGATCGCTTGCGAGAGCTGGGGATTTTCATGCAACCGACGGGCGATTACCTCAACGTGCTGAAGATCAAGCCGCCGATGGTCACTTCGCGCCAGAGCGTGGATTTCTTCGTGGACATGCTCTCGAAGGTGCTAAGCGAAGGACTGTAAGTATCACCGTTGATCCCCTGTAGGAGCTGCCGCAGGCTGCGATCTTTTGACTTTTTGGCGCCAGTAACGGCTTTGAAGATCAAAAGATCGCAGCCTGCGGCAGCTCCTACATGGGGTATGTGAAAGTCGATTGTTATCGGGTTTAAGTGAGGTATTTAAGACGAAAGGCGACCTAAACGCTTCAAAAGCCGATTTTTATCGGATATAAAGTCGCCAATGCCAGGGTGTGGATGAACCATGCCCGACCGTCACGCACTTGCCCGGAGATGCTTCATGAGCCGTAACGTTACTGTCGCTGCCACGCAAATGGCCTGTTCCTGGGACCTCGAAGGCAACATTGAGGTCGCTGAAAGACTGGTCCGTGAAGCCGCCGCCAAAGGCGCGCAAATCATCCTGATCCAGGAATTGTTCGAAGCGCCGTACTTCTGCCAGAAGCCGAATCCGGATTACCTGCAACTGGCGACAACGGTGGAAGATAACGTCGCCATCAAGCACTTCCAGAAAGTCGCCAAGGAGCTGCAAGTCGTGTTGCCGATCAGCTTCTACGAACTGGCGGGCCGTGCGCGGTTCAACAGCATCGCGATCATCGATGCCGACGGCAGCAACCTCGGGATTTATCGTAAAAGCCACATTCCAGATGGCCCTGGCTATCACGAGAAGTACTACTTCAACCCGGGCGATACCGGCTTCAAGGTGTGGAACACCCGCTACGCGAAAATCGGCGTGGGCATCTGCTGGGACCAGTGGTTCCCCGAGGCTGCGCGCAGCATGGCGCTGCAAGGCGCGGAAATCCTGTTCTACCCGACTGCCATCGGCAGCGAACCCCACGACAAGACCATTTCGTCCCGTGATCACTGGCAACGCGTGCAACAGGGCCACGCCGGCGCTAACCTGATGCCGCTGATCGCCAGTAATCGCATCGGCAACGAAGAACAAGACGGCTACGACATTACCTTCTATGGTTCGTCGTTCATCGCCAACCAGTTCGGCGAGAAGGTGCAGGAACTGAACGAAACCGAAGAAGGCATCCTGGTTTACACCTTCGACCTCGACCAACTCGAACACATCCGTAGCGCGTGGGGCTCGTTCCGTGACCGTCGTCCGAACTTGTACGGCGCGCTGAAAACCCTCGACGGTACCCTGGAGTCCTGATCGACATGACCACTTTGAAAAGCACCCCTCGCGCAGACGGCTTCTACATGCCGGCCGAGTGGGCACCCCAGACCCAGACCTGGATGATCTGGCCTGAGCGCCCGGACAACTGGCGCCTGGGCGGCAAGCCTGCACAAGCCGCGCACGTCGCGGTGGCCAAGGCTATCGCCCGTTTTGAACCTGTCACCGTAGCGGTGTCCGCCGGCCAATACGAAAACGCCCGTGCACGCCTCGACGTTCCGAATATCCGCGTTGTCGAGATGTCCAGCGACGACGCCTGGGTTCGGGACACCGGCCCGACCTTCGTCATCAACAACAGCGGCGAAGTCCGGGGCGTGAACTGGGATTTCAACGCGTGGGGTGGTTTCGACGGCGGCCTGTATTCGCCGTGGAACCGCGACTCGCAAGTGGGCGGCAAGATCCTCGAAATCGAGCGCAGCCCACGTTATCGAACCGAGGGCTTCGTGCTCGAAGGCGGTTCGATCCATGTCGATGGCGAAGGCACACTGATCACCACTGAAGAATGCCTGCTCAACCGAAATCGCAATCCGCACCTGAACCGTGCAGAAATCGAAGCGGTACTGAAAGATAATCTGGCTGTGGATAAGATCATCTGGCTGCCGGACGGTCTGTTCAACGACGAAACCGATGGCCATGTGGATAACTTCTGCTGCTATGTGCGTCCGGGTGAAGTGCTGTTGGCCTGGACAGACGATCCACAGGACCCGAACTACCCACGCTGCCAGGCGGCCATGAAGGTGCTGCAAAATAGCACCGACGCCAAGGGCCGCCCGTTCACGGTGCACAAGATGCCGATTCCGGGGCCGCTGTATGCGACTGAGGAAGAATGTGACGGTGTCGATCCGGTCGACGGGACTCAGGAGCGTAACCCGAGCGTGCGTCTGGCCGGCTCTTACGTCAACTTCCTGATCGTCAACGGCGGCATCATTGCCCCGAGTTTCGATGACCCGCTGGATGGTCCGGCAAAAGAGATTTTGCAGACGTTATTCCCGCAGCACGAAGTGGTCATGGTTCCAGGTCGTGAACTGTTACTGGGAGGCGGTAACATTCACTGCCTTACCCAACAGCAGCCAGCGCCACACAAGGAATGAGTGCCCTCGTAACAGCTTGAGATAATTGCAAAAAAATCAGGCAAACGTTTTCGCGCACCGCCTGGTATAGAGCCCGCAGTCCTTCTGGTCGGCGGGCTTTTTTGTATCCGCTCGTCGACATTCCAGGCACCTTGGCATAGCTCTTGTATCGCTCATGGCGCAAAACAGGGAGGGGGAGAACTTAGTTGTTCTGTCATAAACCTTGGATAAGTTAGGCCGCTCGCAAACCAGGAGAGAGCGCTGAAATGAACGCCGATGTGAATGTGGTGAGCGACCGGGCGTTGCATCCCCTGGCGGTAAATGCTGAATCGCTCCAGACTCTGGCGAATTGGTTCAAGTCCAAAGGAACGCGTCAGACCACAAAAAGTGATCCGCGCCGGACGATGATCGAACGCTACCCCGCTGGTTTATTCAGCGAGGCAGAACTGGATGCGTTATGGGATGTGATGGAAGGATAAGAAGAAAAACAATGGATTGATAAAAGAAAAGCGCTGCCAGGATGGCAGCGCTTTTTTTGTGGACGCAGGTTGCTTCGCGCCTGACACGGTTTGAGTTTTTCTGCCAAGGAACCTCACTTCTTAGACGAATTACGCCTATTTACAGACGATTCATGAAATTGACATATAGTTAACCCCGCAGCTACGATCCGGCCCAACGCCTGTGGCAGACCGCCATGACCAAAAAATAATAAAAAGGCCCGCCGCGACTGATCGTGGGCGGGCCTTTTTCTTTGCGGAATGAAATAAGAGTGCGATAGCGCCGTTTCAGCCGATCAACACAGCGCGTTTCAACCCGTAATAAGGAAAACAACATGTTGAACAAGCGAATCAGCCTGATCGCTCTGGGGATTTTGAGCGCTACGCAGGCCATGGCTAACGACCAGGCCGAATCCAAGGGATTTGTTGAAGAAAGCAGCCTCAAAGTGCTGCTGCGCAACGCCTACATGAACCGTGACTACAAAGACGGTAACCCGGACAAGTCCGAGTGGGGTCAAGCGGCCATCGGTACGTTCTCGTCCGGCTTCACCCAAGGCACCATCGGTGTGGGTGTGGATGCCTTTGGTCTGTACGCGCTCAACCTGGAGCGCAATGAAGACCGTAGCGGCGCCCAAGGCATCGATTTTTTCAAAAAGGGTGCCAGCGGCGAACCGGCTGACGACCTGGCCAAAGCTGGCGCAGCGGTCAAATTCCGCCTGTCCAGCACAACGCTGACTTACGGCGACCAAATGCCGGTCCTGCCGGTACTGAGCTACGACAACGGTCGCCTGCTGCCGGAAAGCTACACCGGCACCCTGATCACCTCCAAGGAGATCAAGGGCCTGGAACTGAACGCCGGTCGCTTCACCGCCGAATCGCGCAAAAGCGCCGAAGGCCATGACAGCGGTGGCCTGAAGTCGATCAACGTGTTGGGTGGTAGCTACCAGTTCACCGAACAATTCAAGGCTGCGTTGTACGCGTCCGACGTCGAAGACGTGCTGAAGAAGCAATACGTGAACGCCAACTACGTGTTCCCGTTCGACAAGGATCAGTCCCTGACCCTGGACTTCAACGGCTATCGCACCAAGCTGGAAGATTCCTACGTTCGCGACAACAACCTCACCGGCGACGACAACAAGATCTGGAGCCTGGCAGCCACCTTTGCCACCGGCCCACACTCGTTCACCCTGGCGCACCAGCGCAGCACCGGCGACAGCAACCTGGGCTACGCCTACGGCGGCTACCAGAAGGATCAAGGTCGCGTCGGTGACGGTGGCAACACCATCTACCTGGCCAACTCCTACTGGTCGGACTTCAACGCCGAAGACGAACGCAGCTGGCAACTGGGCTACGGCCTGGACTTCAGCACCTTCGGTGTACCGGGCCTGAGCTACAACTTCGCCTACGTACGCGGTGACAACATCACCACCTCCACCAGCGAAGGCGGCACCGAGCGCGAAATCTTCAACCAGTTCAAGTACGTCGTGCAAAGCGGCCCGGCCAAAGACCTGAGCATCAAGCTGCGCAGCTCCATCCTGCGCGTGTCGCAGAAGTCGAGCGAATACAACGTCAGCGGTAACGAAGTGCGTGTGTTTGTGGATTACCCGATCAACGTTTTCTGATGATCGGTAGCAGTGGCGACGCCTGATTCAAGGCTGAGTAAAAAGAAGCCCCGACTGGTTCGGGGCTTCTTTGTGGGCGCTGGGAGGCTCTGGGCGGCACCTTGAGGACCAATCCAAGCCCTTGAGTTGATCGAACTCTTTCGCAGAAATGAGCGAAACGATCATTTGAATGATTGAATTGCGCACATTCAAGCATTGGAATAAGCTTATTTTGACTGATTTGATCATGTCATGATCAGTTCAATCAGTTTCGAGGTGGTACACGTCTTACCCAACAATTATAAAAGGAGAGCCTCGTGGCCCAGATTCCTATCAAGCGCACCATTGAACGCATCCCCGGCGGCATGATGATCGTGCCTCTGCTGATCGGCTCACTCGTGGCGACATTCCTGCCGGACACGCCCAAATTTTTCGGATCCTTTACCAACGCACTGTTCACCGGTGCACTGCCCATCCTCGCGGTGTTTTATGTGTGCATGGGCGCGAGCATCAACATCAAGGCTACGCCTTACCTGCTCAAGAAGGGCGGCACGCTGCTCGTCACCAAGGTCGGTATCGCCGTGCTCATCGGCATCGTGCTTGGACACTTCCTGGGTGAGCAGCCGATTTCTTCAGGGTTGTTCGCGGGCATTTCCACGCTGGCGGTGGTAGCGGCCATGAACGACACCAACGGCGGCTTGTACATGGCGTTGATGGGGCAGTACGGTCGCTCCGAAGACGTCGGCGCGTACTCGGTGATGTCGTTGGAGTCCGGGCCGTTTCTGACCATGGTCACCCTCGGCATTGCCGGTCTGTCGGCGTTTCCCTGGCCGACGCTGGTGGGCAGTATCCTGCCGCTGGCCTTGGGCATGCTGCTGGGCAACCTCGACCGTGACATGCGCGACTTCCTGGCGAAGGCCGTGCCGGTGATGATTCCGTTTTTCGCCCTGGCGCTCGGTGCCAGCCTGGATCTGCATAACGTTTGGCAGGCCGGCTTGCTGGGTCTTGGCATGGGTGTCGCGGTGGTCGTGCTGACCGGTATTCCGCTGTTCTTCGCGGACCGGTTGACCGGCGGCACCGGTGTCGCCGGCGTCGCCGCTGCCACAACGGCGGGCAACGCCGCCGCGGTACCTGCGTTGATCGCAGCGGCGAACCCGGTGTACGCCGAGGCGGCCAAGAGCGCGACGATCCTGGTGGCGGCCTGTGTGGTGGTCACTGCGATCCTCGCCCCGTTGCTTACCGCGGCAGTCGCCAAACGCGTGCAACAGCGCAACCCCGTCGTCGTCCCGGAACCGGTGATCGAGCCGCCAAAGCAGGAGATTTTGCGATGAGGATTCTGATCATCGCAGACGATCTGTCGGGGGCGGCCGATTGCGCCATCGGTTTTGCCAGCGCGGGACTGCAAACAGTCGTCACGCTTGACCCTTTGCATGACAAAGCCGACGCCCAGGTGATTGCCGCCGATACTGACACGCGACGCCTGACCCCGGCGCAGGCCGCTGAACGCACCTTGGCCGCGTACAAGGCGCTGCATCAGCCAGGCCAGCGCTTGTACAAGAAAATCGACTCAACCTTGCGCGGCAACTGGGCCGCGGAAGTCGCCGCCCTGCAACCCCTGGCGGGCCTGGCCATCGTCGCTCCGGCGTTTCCCGCCACCGGGCGGACGTTGCGTGGCGGTCGGGTGTGGGTCAACGGCCAGCCGCTGGAAACCACCGACACCTGGAAACTCGAAAACGGCGATCGTCCGGCGGACATCGAAGCGATGCTGGTCGACGCAGGCCTTAGCACCGCCAAGCTGGGTCTCGACACCTTGCGCGGCGACAAGCACTTGCTCGAACGCCACATCGCCGAAGTGGCCGGCAGTGGCACGCAGGCGCTAATTGTCGATGCGCAAACCGAAGACGACCTTCTGACGCTCGCTCGCCTGACGGCGTCGATGGAGCAGCCACTGTTCTGGATCGGCTCGGGTGGCCTGGCGCGGGAAATCGCCAGCCTTGCGGGTGTTTCTGAGGCAGGCTTCACGGCAAGCGAACCCGCGGCGCTGGAAAGAAGCCAGGCGTCCATTCTGATCCTGGTCGGCAGCCTGTCAGGTGTCTGCGAGCGCCAATGTGCCTTGCTCAAGGAGCGCGGTGGGGTCAGCGAACTGGTGGTCCCGCCTGAGGTTCTTCGTCAAGGCACGACGCACGCCGATTGGGCGCTGTGGCAATCGCAAATCGGCGACCAGTTGGACGGTTGGAGCGACCTGTTGCTGCGCATCGGCCGCGATGAAGCGTTCGATCCCCAAGAGGGCGCTCAACTCTCAACCCGTCTGGCGCTGCTGGTAGAACCGCACTTCGCCAAGGTCGGCGGCCTGATCGCCACGGGTGGCGAGACGGCGCGGGCCATTTTGACCACCGTCGGTATCGACAGCCTGCAATTGCTCACCGAAATCGAAGCCGGCGTGGCTTTTGCGCGCCCCACGGTTTCCCGGCAAGGGCATCGTCCCGGCATTGTTACCAAGGCCGGTGCGTTCGGCACCGATCACGCCTTGTATGCGGCATGGCAGCACCTGAGCGAAAGCGCCGATCGCTCCTCGCCCCAACGCACACGAATCCAAGGACTCCAATGAACACTATGAGCAACTACCTTCCCATCATCGGCATCACCATGGGCGATGCCTCGGGTGTCGGTCCGGAAATCATCGTCAAGAGCTTGACCCACGACATCGTCTACCAACAATGCCGGCCACTGGTGATCGGCGATGCCCGACGTCTGGAGCAGGCCAATGTGATCGTCGGTGGCAGCGCCAAAGTGCGCCGTATCGAAGACGCCTCCCAGGCGCGCTACGAGGCGGGAATCATCGATTGCATCGACCTCGACCTGATCCCCGATGACCTGCCGTTTGGTGAGTTGTCACCCATCGCCGGCGATGCCGCCTATCAGTACATCGCCCGTGCCGTGCAACTGGCCGAGGCCAGGCAGATAGACGCCATCTGCACCGCGCCGCTGAACAAGGAGGCGCTGCATGCCGGCGGCCACAAGTATCCCGGCCACACTGAAATGCTTGCGCACCTGACCAACGTCGACGAGGTGTCGATGATGCTGGTGGCGCCGCAACTGCGGGTGATCCACGTCACGACACACATCGGCATCATCGACGCGATCCGCAAGATCGAGCCGGGGCTGGTCCAGCGCACCATCGAGCGCGGCAATGCGACGCTGATCAAGGCCGGTATCCCTCGCCCACGCATCGGCGTATGCGGTATCAATCCGCATGCCGGTGAAAATGGCCTGTTCGGCTACGGTGAAGAGGAAGAAAAAATCATCCCGGCGGTGAAGCTGCTGCAGGAGCGCGGCCTTGATGTCACCGGCCCGCTGCCGGCCGACACCCTGTTTTTCCGCGCCGGTCGCGGTGACTTCGATCTGGTGGTGGCGATGTATCACGACCAGGGCCACGGTCCGGTAAAGGTGTTGGGGCTTGAGGCGGGTGTGAACGTCACCGTTGGCCTGGAAGTGATCCGCACCTCGGTCGATCACGGCACCGCCTTCGACATCGCCGGCAAGGGCATTGCCGACGAGCGCAGCCTGCTCGAAGCGCTGCGCCAGGGCGCGGAGCTGGCAACACGACGGGGATGAGGCGCATGGGCGCTGTCGTGTAAGATCGACCACCGTCCAACCCACGAGACCCGCCATGAAAGTGTCCGAACGCCACCGCGCCATCCTTGAGCTCGTACGCATCGGCGATGCCAACGTCGAGCAATTGAGCGCGGCCCTCGGCGTTTCGGAAGCGACCGTGCGGCGTGACCTGACCATGCTCGCCAAGCAGCGGCACCTGGTGCGCACCTATGGCGGCGCTACGGCCGTGGTGGGCGTGCATGAGCCGGAAGCCTCACTGGAAGAACGCAAGACCAGCCAGTGGGAACAGAAAGAGGCCATCGCCCTGGCAGCCGCAGCTCACGTCCAGGACGGCGACACCGTCCTGCTCGACGGCGGCACCACCTGCGCTGCGCTGGCTCACCACCTGTGCGCGCGCCAGGACATCCACGTGGTGACCAATAACCTGCTCGCCGTGATGACCCTGGCCAGCGCCCCGGGCGTACGCCTGACGTTGATCGGCGGAGATCTGCGCGGTTCAAGCATGAGCACGCTGGGGCCATTGGCCGAGCTGACCTTGAGCCGCTTGAGCGTGGACAAGGCTTTCCTCGGTGCCGATGGCGTCGTAGCGGAGTTCGGTTTATGTGAGGCGAGTGCGCAGCAGGCGTATCTCAAGGAATGCATCATCAAGCGGGCTGCGCAGATTGTGGTGTTGGCCGATACCGACAAACTGGGACGCGCTCGCCAGCAGCACTGGACGCCCATCGAACGGGAATGGCGGTTGATTACCAGTGCCAGCGCGGATGAAGCTGCGCTTGCGCCGTTCCACGCGCTCAAGCAAATCACTGTGGAAACCGTAGCGGTCGGTTGACCACTGACCAGATTCCCTTGCCGCAGCACTCATGTCGCCAGAACTCGATTTCGGGAACACGTTTTGTGAACGTGTCGCCCGCGACGACATGTTCCCGGGACGTGTCGCAAAAAGTGAAAAATTACGACACGTTGGTGGACGTCATCTTCGAACAGCCCTACTGCCGCATCAGCAACGTGGTCGACAAGAAAGTTGCTCAACGACAGGCTGCTTCACGTCACCTGAAAGATCTGGTGACCATTGGTGTGTTAGAGGAGATTCAAGTGGGGAAGGAGAAGCGGTTTATCCATCCGAAGCTGATGCAGTTGCTAAGCCGCGACAGTAATGAATTTAAACGTTACGCCGACTAACGCGCGAAAATGAAAAGCCCCGAATGATTCGGGGCTTTTTCTTCAGAACGAACGGAGAATATTCCCGGCGGAGCCATCGTTGACGGAGAGACCTATTACGCCACGTAACTAATGATGTTCCCGCCACCATCTTTATCCCCTCCAGCGAACTCCCTACATTGAGCTCCAACGCCTCTCCCATCATCCCGACGGGAAGGTCACTGGAGTTTCCCTCATGCCTTTCGTAAGCGTACGCATCACCCGCGATGGCGTTACCACTGAGCAGAAAGCTCAGGTGATCGCCGAGATCACTGAAACACTGGAACGCGTCCTCAACAAACGCCCTGACCTGACCCACATCGTGATCGAGGAAGTCGACACCGATAACTGGGGCTACGCCGGGATCACCACCACCCAGTACCGCAAGCAACTGGCGGACGAGGGGCAGTCATGACGCCTTCAGTCACCATCGATTTCGTCTCCGATGTGGTGTGCCCATGGTGCGCACTGGGGGCGACGGCGCTGGAGCAGGCGATCGAGAACGTGGCGGGTGAGGTTGCGGTCGAGCTGACCTACAAGCCTTTCGAGCTGAACCCGAACATGCCGCCCGAAGGCGAGAAAGCGGTCGAGCATTTGATGCGCAAATACGGACGTACCGCCCAGGACGTCGCCAATGGCAAAGCAATGCAGATCGAACGCGGCAATGCCATCGGCTTCAAGTTCGACCTGGAGAAGCGCACCCACTTCTACAACACCTTCGACGCCCACCGGTTGTTGCTCTGGGCACTGGAAGAAGGACGCCAGGTGGCACTGAAGAAGATCCTGCTTCGCGCTTACTTCAGCGAAGGCCAGAACCCGAGCGATCAGCAGACGCTGGTACGGCTGGCGGGTCAAGCCGGATTGGACGAGGACCGTGCACGCGAGGTGTTGGCGTCGGGCGCCTTTGCCAACGAGGTGCGTGAGCTTGAAGCGTTCTATCACCAGCACGGCATCAATTCGGTCCCGGCCCTGGTACTCAACGGCCGTCACCTGGTGTCCGGTTCGCAGTCGGTCGAGTACTACGAACAGATGTTGAGACAAATGGCGAAAGCCTGATTACCAAGTTGTTTTCAAACCATCATTTATGAGTAGAGGTTCATCATGAGCAATTCGAAAAAAGTCGTTGTCATCACTGGCGCATCCCAAGGTCTGGGCGACGGCATGGTCAAGGCCTTCCGCGAGCTCGGCTACCAGATCGTCGCGACCTCGCGCTCGATCAAGCCATCCACCGATCCAGACATCCTCACCGTGGCCGGCGACATTGGCGAACCAGAGACTGCACAGCGCGTAATCCGTGAAGCGATCGCACGCTTCGGTCGTGTCGACACCCTGATCAACAACGCCGGGATCTTCATCGCCAAGCCGTTCACCCAGTACACCGCTGAAGACTACGCCAACGTGTTGTCGGTGAACGTCAACGGCTTCTTCTATATCACCCAACTGGCTATTGCCGAGATGGAAAAACAAGGCAGCGGCCACGTGGTCAACATCACCACCAGCCTGGTGGACCACGCCATCGACGGCGTGCCATCGGTACTGGCCTCGCTGACCAAAGGTGGCCTGAACGCGGCAACCAAATCCCTGGCCATCGAATACGCCAAGCGCGGCATTCGGGTGAATGCAGTATCGCCCGGCATCATCAAGACCCCGATGCACGGCGAAGAAACCCACGCCGCACTGGGCGCTCTGCACCCGGTCGGGCATATGGGCGAGATCGATGATATTGCCCAGGCAGTGGTGTATCTGGACAACGCCAAGTTCGTCACTGGCGAAATCCTCCACGTGGATGGCGGGCAGAGCGCGGGTCACTAAGGTCTGGGTTTTTAAACGGCAGAAACAACAAAGCCCTCGTATTGCTACGAGGGCTTTGTTTTGTATGGTGCCGGCACCAGGAATCGAACCCGGGACCTACTGATTACAAGTCAGTTGCTCTACCATCTGAGCTATACCGGCATGTCAGGGCGACGATTATAGCGATTGGGAAGGTTCTGTAAACCCCTGAATTCAGACTATTTTTGCGCGGGCTTCTGTTGAGGTCTTTCGACCCACTCTGGTTGTCATCGCGCGGTGCAAAACGAGGTCTCGGCGCTGCATTTTCTTGCGTGCTGCGGTTCCGATCCGTCGTTGATTATGTCTTTTGATCGAATGCTTATGCACAACGGGATTTTCGATTCACCCGGTTTACAGTGTTTTTGTGGATCCGTTCTCATTAGTTCGCAAATGCCTGTTTTTTGGGTTTTTTATTCAGTGTACGAAATTTGATCAGCGTTGTTTCAGGGCTGAAGCAGCTGTAAAGATTGGATCCATTAATATTTCATCAACAGAGTTATCCACAGGCTGTGAGGCGTTAAGGGTGTTCCGCCAGCAGCAGGATGTTACGCGGTGTGATCGAGGATTCGCAGAAGGTGCCGAGGCGAACGGTGTAACCCTGTTCTTGCAGGAAAAGGGCCCTATCGAGCACCAGCCAAAGTTCCAATGGGCGTCGGAAAAGTCCGCGCAGGAGCTCTAGATTGCGTACTTGGGCAAGGCGCTGCCATCCGGCGGTCTCGAGCTCGGGCCAATTTTGGGCGCCGACTGTGGATAACTCTTTGAGTTCGGCCAAATGCTGGCAGTATTCGGCAAAGGATTTTTCCAGCCAGGCGCTGGGCAGGGATGGGGTTGGCAGGTACTCGTCGACGCCGCGCAGTTGCCTTTGCAACAAGTCAAAGCCCAGGCGTCGGGCCATCGAGGTGTCGCGTTGGCGTCGTACGCGGGCGCCGGCGGTGACGGTTTCACTCATTGGCAGCCCCAGGTCGTCGAGGGACAGCTGCAGGTCAGAGTATTGCGCGGCCGAGGACATCGGCGAATACCGTGTCAAGTGGGTCCTGTTGTAGCAGCAAGGGGCGATGGCCAGTTGCTTGCAGCCGGCTGCGCTGGCGAGCCGGATCAGTCTCACGTGCAAATCGCCGCAGGCATGCAGTGCGACGGGTGTATGTCGAGCTTCCAATAGCGCTGCCGCATTGGCCGCCAGTACGTCCTGTTCGACATGCAGCGCGTGCAGTCGATGGTGCTGGCTGAGTGCCTGGCCGCTGGCAACCAGCGCTGGATCGTATTCCAGGCAGGTGAGTTGCTGTCCGGGTTGTAGCAGGCGGCGGCCCAGGTGTCCCTTGCCCGAGCACCAGTCCAGCCAATGCCTGGCGGGATCAGCAAACTGCAGTCGACCGGCAAAGGCTTCAATTTGCTGCCACTTGCGCCCTGGTACATCCACATTCAATCGATGAGCCGGCGCTTCGAGCGTATGAGCAGGCAATTCATCCAGCGCACTCAGTGCCAGTGACATGTCCGCCAATGCAGCAAAAGGCTGCGGCGCATCCACAAGGGCAGGGTGGTTGTGAGCGCTTTCCGCCTCTTCCAGCGATCGCCCGCGAAGCCAGGTGGCGAGTTCAGGGTAGGTGGTTTCCCAGGGCAGTTGCAGATGTGTGAAGGGGCGAGGTTTCCACAGGGCCTGGTGCGCTGTCAGAAAAGTGTCCAGCGCGGTGAAACGGGCGAGCAGTTCCTCGCCCGTCAGCACCTGAGGATCAACGCCCTTGGCAGGCATCGACGCGCAACCAGCGCTCCAGCAGCTTGAAGCCGCGTACCAGCATGTAGGCCATCAGCAGATAGAACATGCCAGCGGCGAAGAAGATCTCCACCGGCAGGTAGGTCCGGGCGATGATGGTACGGGCCATGCCGGTCAGTTCCAGCAACGTCACGGTGCTGGCCAGGGCGCTGGCCTTGAGCATCAGGATCACTTCGTTGCTGTAGGCCGGTAGGCCGATGCGCGCCGCGCGGGGCAGCATGATGTAGATCAGCGCCTTGGCTTTGGACATGCCCAGCGCCCGAGCCGCTTCGATCTCACCCGGCGGTATCGCCTGGATCGCGCCGCGCAGGATTTCAGCGATGTAGGCGGCAGTGTGCAGGGTCATGGTGGCTGTCGCACACCAGAACGGATCGCGCAGGTAGGGCCACATCGAGCTATTACGGATCGCGTCGAACTGCGCCAGCCCGTAATAGACGAGGAACAGTTGGACCAGCAATGGCGTACCGCGGAAAAAGAAGATGTAGGCGTAGGGAAACGCTCGCACCCACCACAGGCGCGACGAACGCGCGATGCCCAGCGGGATCGCCAGCAGGAGGCCGGCGATGACGGCAATGGCGACCAGTTCCAGGGTCAGGGTTGCGCCCTGGGCCAGTTTCGGCAGCCACTTGATGATGACTTCCCAGTTCATTGGGCGCTCCTCGCGAAGCCGCGAGCGGCGCGTTTTTCCAGGAAGTGCATGCCGGTCATGGCCAGAATCGTCAGACTCAGATACATGAACGCCGCGACCATATAAAAGGTGAACGGTTGCTTGGAGACGGTCACGCCGATTTGCGCGTGACGCATGATTTCTTCCAGGCCGATCACCGACACCAGCGCGGTGTCCTTCATCAGGATCATGAACAGGTTGCCCAGGCCCGGCAGGGCGATGCGCCACATCTGCGGCATGATCAACTTGGTGAAGATGCGAAATTTCGACAGGCCCAGGGCCACGCCGGCTTCACGATGGCCTTTGGGTATGGCGAGGATCGCGCCGCGAAACACTTCCGTGGCGTAGGCGCCAAAGCACAGGCCCAGGGCAATCACGCCCGCAGCGAAGGCATTGAGCTCAAGGTCGGGGTTACCGAAAAACTCGCCCAGGGCGCGCATCAGGTTAACGGTGCCGAAGTAGATCAACAGCACCCAGAGCAGCTCCGGGATGCCGCGAACCAGTGTCGAGTATGTGCCGCCAAGCCATTGCAACGGCTTGTACGGGGAAGTCTTGGCCAAGGCGCCGAGCAGACCGAGCACCAGCCCCAGGCACAGGGCCGAGAGTGCCAGTTTCACAGTCATCAGCGCGCCAGCGGCGAGCGCCGGGCCGAATCCGTAGAGGTCGATAATCATGGATTTCTTTTCAAATCGCGGCAGGCAATACCGTGACCGGCGCCATCAGGCGCCGGTCAGGCAGGTCAGGATCAATAGATGCTGAACGGGAAGTACTTGTCGTTGATCTTCTTGTAGGTGCCGTCGGCAACGATTTCCTTGAGCGCAGTGTTCAGCTTCTCGCGGATAGGGTCGTTCTTGCGAACGGCGATACCGATCTTGTCGCTTTCTTCCACTGGGTCGCCTTTGAACTCGTAGGATTTGCCTGCGTCGCTCTTGAGCCACTCATAGTTGACGTACTTGTCGGCCAGGATGCCGTCAAGGCGACCGGAAGTCAGGTCCAGGTAAGCGTTTTCCTGGGTGTCGTAGAGTTTGACTTCAACGCCTTCCATGTTGTCTTCCAGCCAGGTACCCGCAAGGGTCGCGCGCTGCGCGCCGATCACTTTACCCTGCAGGGAAGCCTTGTCGGTCTTGAAATCGACGTCTTTCTTGGCGATGAACTGCAGCTTGTTGGAGTAGTACGGGTCGGTGAAGTCCACCGCTTGCTTGCGCTCGTCGGTGATCGACATCGAGGAGATCAGGAAGTCGAACTTCTTGGCGTTCAGGGCCGGGATGATGCCGTCCCAGTCGGAGGTCACGACGGTGCACTCGACTTTCATCTTGGCGCACAGGGCGTCGCCGATTTCCTTGTCGAAGCCGACGACATTGCCACTGGCATCTTTATTGTTGAACGGCGGGTAGGCCGCTTCGATGCCCATCTTCAGGGTTTCGGCCATGGCACCGGCGCTGAACGCCAGGGTAACGGCGGCGGCCAGGAAGACCTTCTTGTAATTGCGCATGCGGTTAGCTCCGTTAGCGGTTGCTGGACATGAATTGTTTGCAGCGCGCCGAAAGCGGGTTTTCAAACACCTGCTGTGGCGATCCTTGCTCTTCTACCAGGCCCTGGTGGAGGAACACCACTTCGCTGGAGACCTGACGGGCAAAGCCCATCTCATGGGTGACCAGCAGCATGGTGCGGCCTTCTTCGGCCAGTGCGCGGATGACATTAAGTACTTCCTGGACCATTTCCGGGTCAAGCGCGGAAGTGGGCTCGTCGAACAGGATGACCTTGGGCTGCATGGCCAGGGTGCGGGCGATGGCCGCACGTTGTTGCTGGCCGCCGGACAATTGCGCCGGGTAGGCGTGGCGCTTGTCGGCGATGCCGACCTTGGCCAGCAGGGCTTCAGCGACTTCGATGGCTTCGGCCTTGCTCTGGCCAAGCACGCGGCGCGGGGCCTCGATGATGTTGTCGAGCACGCTCATGTGCGGCCACAGGTTAAAGTTTTGAAATACAAAACCTATTTCGCTGCGCAGTCGGTTGATCTGCTTGCCGTCGGCAGCGACCAGTTCGCCGTTCTTCGCGGCCTTGAGCTTGAGTTCCTCGCCGGCCACCAGGATCTGACCCTGGTGTGGGTTTTCCAGCAGGTTGATGCAACGCAGGAACGTGGACTTGCCGGAACCGGAGGAGCCGAGGATCGAGATCACGTCGCCGTCGCGGGCGGTCAGCGAGATACCCTTGAGTACCTCCAGCGAGCCGTAGCGTTTGTGCAAGTTGCGGATTTCAAGCGCGGGCGTGGCCTCAGCCATGTGCGTTCCTCATTGTGTATTCGCTCCTGCTGTTGGTGGCCTTCCTGGCGAGGCGGCCAAGCTAGCATAGCGTTTCAAGGGCAGCCAACAGCGCTACGGGCAGTAAACGGGTGGTATGTGGCAGGTTGTCGCATCGGTACAGCAGACTGTCGCCCCATCAACAACCGAACAGCCGTTTGAACCCTGCTTTCAGACAAAAGCGCGGTGGCTGTCGCGTAAAAAAGGGCGCGATGTTGCCAGCTTTGGCGGGGGGTTGGAAGCGCTAAAGGGCCAAAGGTGCCGGATCTGCCCTTTTATCGTGCATCGAGGAATTTCTACGTGTGTTTCCGGTGCGCTGGATTGCTCCTAAAGTGAGTCGCAGGGTAACGCTTTGGCAAAGTGCCATTAATATCAATGGCTTGCGATGACTGTCCGGTCAGGATGAAATTCCCGAGCTAGACGGCTTTGAAACATTTTGGCGCAATTATTGCGTGCAGATTCCGGAACGCCCCGTTTGTTTCTTTTTACAAGAAGGAACACAAGCGGGATGCATGCATTCGCTTTTCCTTACAAAGGTAGTTTCAATGAGCAGTATCCAAAGCTCTAACGGCCTCGAACAGGGGCTCAAACCGCGGCATGTCACCATGCTGTCGATCGCCGGGGTTATCGGCGCCGGCCTGTTCGTTGGCTCGGGCCACGCCATCGCTGCAGCAGGCCCGGCCGTGCTTCTGGCTTACGCCGCCGCCGGCATGCTGGTAGTGCTGGTGATGCGCATGCTCGGTGAAATGGCTGTTGCCTCGCCGGACACGGGCTCCTTCTCGACATACGCCGATCGTGCGATTGGTCACTGGGCCGGTTTCACCATCGGCTGGCTGTACTGGTGGTTCTGGGTCCTGGTGATCCCGTTGGAAGCCAACGCCGCCGCCACCATCCTGCACGCCTGGTTCCCAGGTGTGGATATCTGGGCCTTTGCCCTGGTCATCACGATGCTGTTGACCGTGACCAACCTGTTCAGCGTGAAGAACTACGGTGAGTTCGAGTTCTGGTTTGCCCTGATCAAAGTGTTGGCCATCATCGGCTTCATCGTTCTGGGCGTCATGGCCATTTTCGGCTTCCTGCCGGGCAGCCAGGTCAGCGGCGTTTCCCATCTGTTCGACACCCAGGGCTTCCTGCCAAACGGCATGGGCGCGGTGTTGGGCGCCATCCTGACCACCATGTTCTCCTTCATGGGCACCGAGATCGTGACCATTGCGGCCGCGGAATCGAAGAACCCTGGCAAGCAAATCTCCAAGGCCACCAACTCGGTGATCTGGCGGATCGGCTTGTTCTACCTCGTATCCATTTTCATCGTCGTGGCCCTGGTGCCTTGGAACGATCCGGTGCTGGCGAGCCTGGGCTCCTACCAGACCGTGCTTGAGCGCATGGGTATTCCTAACGCCAAGATGATCGTCGACATCGTCGTACTGGTCGCCGTGACCAGCTGCCTGAACTCGGCGCTGTACACCTCGTCGCGCATGCTGTTCTCCCTGGGCAAGCGCGGCGATGCGCCGGCCATGTCTACTCGCACCAACAAAAGCGGCACCCCTTACTGGGCGGTGATGCTGTCCACTGGTGCTGCGTTCCTGGCAACCTTCGCCAACTACGTGGCCCCGGCTGCGGTGTTCGAGTTCCTGTTGGCCAGCTCCGGCGCCATTGCGCTGCTGGTGTACCTGGTAATTGCGATCTCGCAACTGCGCATGCGCAAGCAGCGTATGGCTCGCAGCGAGAAAATCGTCTTCAGCATGTGGTTGTTCCCGGGCCTGACCTACGCGGTGATCATTTTCATCGTCGGTGCCCTGACCATCATGCTGTTCCAGGAAGCTCATCGTGTGGAAATCCTCGCGACTGGCCTGCTCAGCGTGCTGGTGGTGACTGCTGGTTTGCTGGTGGCTCGCCGTCGCAAGCTGGAAAAAGGTGGCGCGGTGGTGTTGAACTGATTCATACCGCGTAACGCAAAACGGCCGCTGTCAGTGATGACAAGCGGCCGTTTTTGTTTGAGGCGTAACCGTTACTCGGCTTTTTCTTCCGGCGTTTCCAGCGACTCGCGGTAGACATCCAGTGCTGCGCTGAAATCGGCGATGAACTGTGGCTCGCTCAGCCATGCCTGGGCAGCGTCGCGGTCCATGCCGTCGGCCCACATGCGGTAGTCGATCAGCATATCGGCGGCCAGGTGAGTGGCGGCCATGCCTTCGTCATCGGCGTTTTCCATGTCCAGCAGTTCTGGATGGTCGATGATGATGAAGGCGAGATTCGTCAGCAGCACGGCAAGCATTTCCTTGCGGCTGATGGCTTCGGCATCGCGCATTTTGCTGAACATTGCCAGGGTGTAGTCCGGGATCGGCTCGCCGATTTCGCCAAGGTCATCGTCCAGCGCGGCGGGTTTTCTGCCGTGGATATTGATTTGCTTGGCTTTGGCTTTTGCGCGTTTTGCGCGTTTCTGTTGCTTGTTCAGGGAGGCCATGGGAACTCAGTTCGGTTTCTGTTGGGTTTGTGCCGCGATGGCGTCGGATGCCGCCACGTAGTCAGCCTGGAAGGCTGGTGATTCGATCCACGCCAGGGCGCCCGCTTCGTCGGTTTCGGCCGACCATTGGCGATATTCAATCAGTGCGGCGAGGATAAAGTCCATCGCGCCTTCTTCGCCTTCCTGCTCGTACACCAGTTCCAGCAACGGGTCTTCGAGGAAGGCCGCGCACATGGCTTGCTGGCTGATCTTCTCGGCGTCGATCATTTTCTTGAACAATTCGGTCAGGTCCACCGATTCAAAATCGATGCGGTCGTCGTTCGGGTCGAGCTCGACCGGCGCGGCAGCCCGCTGGGTGCGGTTCTGCTTGGCCTTGGCCTTGGCGCGGGAGGCGCGTTTGTGCTGCTTGTTGGCGGAGGCCATGGGCGTCGTTCCGTATTTCGTTGAAAAGGGCTGGTGGCTCAGTTGCGTGGCACTGTTTGCCCGGGTGTACCGGGGGCCAGCTCGCCGTTTTGCAGCCAGGACAGTGCGATGGGCCATAGTGTGGCTTGGTATGCGCTGCGAAAAAAGGCGAAATGTCCAACTTCTTGTTCGCCGATGTCTTCGGGGGTTATGCGCAGGTGGGTGTTTGTGCTGCCAGTGAAGTAGCGGAGCAGGCGTTCGATGGCGGGGATTGTGCCGTAGGGATCGTCGCTGATGCTGATCGCCAGGGTTTTCGCGGTGACCGCAGCGAAGTTCCTGACATGGCTGTCCTGGCCGCTGGGGCGCTTTTCGTAACGAGCGGTGGGCGTGCTCCAGTCTTGGACTACACCGGCCGGGGTGTCTTCCAGCCAGCCGAGGCGTTTGCCGGGAAAATATCCGCACAGCCTCGTCACCACCGGCATTACCACGTGCCACTTGGCAAACATCCGCCAGCGGTGAGCGGGTGCATAGTCGCGCCAGTAAGCGAATTGCGCGCCGACCGTTACCAGGTGGCGAATGAGCTGGCCGGATGCACCCAAGCCCGCTGCGCAGCCTCCAAAGCTGTGACCGACCACGTCGATCGACTGGCCGGGAAAGTCACGCTGTACGCGCTTGAGCATCGCCTCGAAGTCTAGGGCGCCCCAGTCGGACCAGGTCGCTTTCAGTCCTTTCATAGACGCTGGCCGTGATTCGCCAATGCCGCGGTAGTCGTAGGTGATGACATCGAAGCCGTTGGCAAACAGGTAATCGGCGAAACGCGAGTAGTGTCGGCAGCGGACCGATGTGGCAGCGTTGATGATGACCACTGCCCGGGAAGTGTCCTGCCGCGCATGCCGCCAGATGAAGCCGCCAAGGATGAAACCGTCGGCGGCAGCTTGCTTGAACGGTTCGCCCGAAGTGCCAGGCGTCAGTGGCAGCTCGATTTGAGTCGGGGCGAGTGAGGGGGCGTCCTGCAAATTCATTGGCGTCGGACCTTTGCGGGTAGCTGCCTAAGATAGTCCTCGCACCGTGTATGAACAATCCATCATGGCTCCCGAAGAAGCCGCTCTTCAAGCACTGCCCGCTCTCGATCCAGTTCTGCACGCAATTCTTCCTCGCTCGGCAGTACCAGTTGGTATTTGCTGGCAAACAATTGCTCATTACCCTCCAGCACTGAGTAACGAACGACGGACTCATCCTTTTGCGCGCAGAGAATGATGCCAACGGTGGGGCTATCTTCTTCTCCGCGCTTGAGGTGGTCGTACATGCGTACATACATGTCCATCTGGCCCACATCCTGATGGGTCAATTCACCGCGCTTTATATCGAAGATGACGAAGCACTTGAGCAGGTAGTTGTAAAAGACCAGATCAATGTAGAAGTCCTTGCTATCGGTGCTGATGCGCTGTTGGCGGGCGATGAAGGCAAAGCCCTTGCCCAGTTCGAGCAGGAAGCCTCGCAGTTGTTCGATCAGGGCCTGCTCGATCTCGCTTTCCTGAAGCCTGCCGGCGCTGGGCAAGCCAAGAAATTCCAGCACAACCGGGTCTCGGATGAAATGCCGAGGACTGGTCTTCATTTGCTGGTTGCTTCCTGCCTGACGGCACAGCGATCGCGACTTGCCAAAAGGCGTTCGTAGTACAGGGTATTGATCTGGCGCTCCAGTGCTCGGCTTGACCAGTTCTGGGTAGCAGATTCGTTCATGTACCAAAGGCGGGCGCTATCGCTGTCGACCCGCAGCAGCCTGCGATAATGGGTCCAGCTCAATTCGTGACGCAGTGCGTCACAAATTGGGAATGCTTGATAGAACAGGCGCATGTAACGAAGGTTGGAGGTGTCAAAGCCCTTGCCAAACTCCGTTGTCAGTACCTTGGCCAAGGTCGAAAGCAATTGTTTTCCGTAGCCCGCACGCCGAGCCCCTTCTTGTTCAAACTCGATAATATGCCGACCGATCTGCCAGCAGGTTTGCACTTGAACAGTATCGACCGCTCGCAACACCTTATGTCGCGCCTGGCGAATCAATTCACCAAGATTGCCAAGCAGTGAGGTGATTTGTGGGTCTTGCGTGTCATCCGGTATGAGGGCGCTCATGAAGTCTTCCGCGGTTGGCTTAACAGGCAGAAGAGAATGGCAAGAGACTATGGGGTGATGATGCAGGGCTCCTCTGAGAAATCCGGAGGACCTGCCGGTTTAATGGGCAGGACCTGGCTGATAGTAGTGAAGGGTCATGGAGCGATGCGTGTAGTACGTTTCGTAGCGCATTCAAGTACAAATCGTTCTAAAACATGACGACCGCGCCGGAAATCAAAATTAGGTAACGATTGGGTTCCGCGGAACCCGGGAGGCGTCATCATGAAGTACGTGCAGTCACTATTCCTGCCCTTTTTTGTCGCTTTCGGCGTGTTGATGAATCCTGTTGCGCAGGCCGCCAACCTTGAGCCGATCGACACTTCGGGTGTGCAGGTCCAACGCCAGGAACAAAACGGAATTGCCTACCTGTCCGGTGGTATCGGTGAAGATGAGGCGAAAGCCATCCAGCAAACCAAGGGTTACAACCTGCATATGACATTCTCCGTCGGTGTAGGTAATGAATACATTCCGGATGTCAATGTCGCCATTCAAAACGCGCAGGGGAAAAGTGTGTTGACCCTGACTGAGGCAGGTCCGCTGGTTTACGTTCAGCTGCCGCCTGGCAAGTACACGGTCGTTGCATCGCGTGCTGGTCAGGAGCGACGTGATACCGCGGATGTTGGCTCGGGGGCTGCGCGCAACCTGGTATTTCACTGGAGTGACAGTTAGCCGTGCCGAAAGGCGCGCGGCGAATTCCTCAACTTTCACATCCGCAAACAGCTGGCTTCACAGCTGTTTGCGGAGTATCTCGCGCTAGAGTTTGCGGTGTGCAAACGCGCGATGGATGGTTTGCTGAACAAACACCTTGGGGGGATGTGTTAGCGGATGCTGCGGATATTGCCCTTATTACCTTTTACAACTGGTAGGAGGGAGTGCCAGGTAGACGTAGGAATTTCAAAGGCGGTAGATTTGTTAGATCCCGAGCATAAAAAAGAAATCTTGCCTGCTGCTCCAGAACCTCGTCGCTACCCAGTTTTTTCTTGGGAACCGAGCACATTTTTACTATTTTTCCTCGCCGCGAGAGTAGAGCACCATCCTGCGAAACCAATAAAAACTGACCGTATCAGCGGTCGGCATGGGAGTAGCGTGTGCTCGATCTCAACTACTGGCAGCAGCGGGCTGCCCACCAAACATTCATTGAAAATGCCTTGATCGCAGGGCAGCAGGTCGCGTGCGCCTCGGGGGCGACTTTCGAGGTGATCAATCCGGCGACCAATCAGCGGCTGGCCTGTGTCGCCGCATGCGGCGAGGACGAAGTGAACCTTGCGGTACGTTCGGCTCGCCAGGCGTTCGAAGAGGGGACGTGGGCTCACATGGCTCCGGTGGAGCGCAAGAAGATCCTGATCAGGCTCTCCGAACTGCTCCTGGCCAACCGCGAGGAGCTGGCATTGCTTGACTCGCTGAGCATGGGCAAGCCGGTCATGGATGCCTACAACATCGATGTGCCTGGCGCGGCCAGTGTGTTCGCCTGGTACGGTGAAGCCCTGGACAAGCTCTACGATCAGGTCGCGCCCACCGCGCGCAATGCCCTCGCCACCATCACTCGCGAGGCACTGGGAGTGGTCGCCGCCGTGGTGCCATGGAACTTCCCGCTGGACATGGCGGCCTGGAAGCTCGCTCCGGCATTGGCCGCCGGTAATAGCGTGGTCCTCAAGCCCGCCGAGCAATCGCCATTCTCGGCCTTGCGCCTGGGTCAACTGGCGCTCGAAGCCGGCATCCCGAAAGGGGTGTTGAACGTTGTCCCCGGCCTGGGCGAAAGCGCTGGCAAGGCCCTGGGCCTGCATCCTGATGTGGACTGCCTGGTGTTCACCGGCTCGACCCAGGTCGGTAAATATTTCATGCAGTACTCGGCGCAGTCCAACCTCAAGCAGGTCTGGCTGGAGTGCGGCGGCAAGAGCCCGAACCTGGTCTTCGAAGACTGCCAGGACCTGGACCTGGCTGCGGAAAAAGCCGCGTTCGGCATTTTCTTCAACCAGGGCGAGGTCTGCTCGGCCAACTCCCGCCTCTATGTGCAGCGCTCTATCCACGATGAATTTGTCGAGCGCCTGATCGCCAAGGCTCGGGCCTGGCTGCCCGGTGATCCGCTGGACCCTGAAAGCAAAGCCGGTGCGATCGTGGATAGCGAGCAAGCCGCTCGCATCATGCAGGCGATCGAACAAGCACGTGGTGACGGCGCGAAACTCCTGGCAGGCGGCGAACGCCTGACGATCAATGGCTCTTCGAACTTCATCCAGCCGACGATTTTCGCTGGCGTGGATAGAAACATGCGCCTGGCGCGTGAGGAGATTTTCGGTCCAGTGCTGGCCATCAGTGCCTTCGACTCCGAAGAAGAGGCGATTGAGTTGGCCAACGACAGCATCTATGGTCTCGCCGCGTCAGTCTGGAGCGATGACCTGAACCGCGCTCATCGTGTGGCCCGGGCATTGAAGGCCGGGACTGTCTCGGTCAATACCATGGATGCACTGGATGTCGCCATTCCTTTCGGCGGCGGCAAGCAGTCCGGCTTCGGGCGCGATCTTTCCCTCCATTCATTCGACAAGTACACGCAACTTAAAACCACCTGGTTCCAGCTTCGTTAACACCGCTTCCATAGGCCACGTCGCAAGGCGTGGCAGGGGAAAACCCGACTGCACGCACTCCTTGGAGTGGCGTGCTTTTCCTGCTTGTGGGGCATATGGGGCGGCCGTTTGGCACCCTTTGGTCGACTCACCCTATCGGGTGATATCGGCAGTTTTCCGAGCGTGGGAACATCATTTCAACCCCGGCACCAGTCACCTCGTGTCGTTCCCAACCGTTCTTTTGGCGAGTCTTTGAAGTGGAAAACGATCGGTTTGTTTCTGCGCAATGGTTCGAACAGATGGCCAAGGTGACCGAGAGTATCGGTCAACCGGGATTCACCGCGACGCTGTTCGAAACCCTGGGCTGTATCTGGCCCATTCAGGCGACGACGCTGTACCAGTATCCGCATGGCGGCATGCCCAGCGCGCTGTTCGAACTTGACGGCCCCTGGCTGCCGCAAGGCAATGTGCGCCAGTACCTGTCCGGGTTCTATCTGCTCGACCCGTTCTACGGTGCCTGTGTAGAGGGCTTTAGCTCCGGTTGCTACGACCTTGCTGATGTCGCTCCCGACCACTTCGAGCTCAGCGAGTATTACCAGTCGTTCTATCGGCACTCGCACCTTCAGGATGAGTTGAACTACATCCTGCAGTTGTCTCCCGGGCTGAGCCTGGCTGTCTCGCTGGCGTTCACGGAAAAACTGGACGCCGCCACGACGCAGCAGTTCAAGCGCATTGCGCCCTGGGTCCTGACCTTGCTGAAAAAGCATTTTGTCGGCCTGGACACGCGCGGCGCTCGCTTCGAAAACCTGTTGGAGCAGCGCATCCACTCGGCACTGGATAACTTCGGCTCGTCGATCCTGACCGAGCGCGAATGCCGAATCGCCCAACTGATCCTGCGTGGCCATTCGACCCGCTCCCTGGCCGAGCGCCTGGGGGTGTCGGAGGACACCATCAAGTCACACCGTAAAAACGTCTACTGCAAGCTCGACATCGGCACGCAATCGGAATTGTTCTCACTGTTCATCGATTCGTTGGCCGAAGCCCAGGGCGTGCTCAGCAAAGACCCGCTTGAAAGCTACATGAGCAAGAGCCGCTGAACGGACTTGCTCCCCCTCGCGTGACTACCAACAAAAGAGAAAAAAGCCATGAATGCACCCTTCGAACCGAAACGGCAGACTCAGGATTATCAGAAGTCCGATGCCGCCCACCATATCCATGCATTTGTGGATCAGAAGGCGCTCAATGCCGAAGGCCCTCGAGTGATGGTACGCGGCGAGAGACTGTATCTCTGGGACAACGATGACAAGCGCTACCTGGACGGCATGTCGGGCCTGTGGTGCACCCAGCTCGGCTACGGTCGCAAGGACCTGACCGCCGCGGCGGCTGCGCAGATGGACCAATTGCCGTACTACAACATGTTCTTCCACACCACGCATCCAGCGGTGATCGAGCTGTCCGAGCTGCTGTTCAGCCTGCTGCCGGGTCACTACAGCCACGTCATCTATACCAACTCCGGCTCCGAAGCGAACGAGGTGCTGATCCGTACCGTTCGCCGTTACTGGCAGGTCGTTGGCAAGCCACAGAAGAAAATCATGATCGGCCGCTGGAACGGTTATCACGGTTCGACCCTGGCAGCCACCGCGCTGGGCGGGATGAAGTTCATGCACGAGATGGGTGGCCCGATTCCAGGCGTCGCGCACATCGATGAGCCTTACTGGTACGCCCAGGGCGGCGAGCTGACCCCGGCCGAGTTCGGTCGTCGCTGTGCCCTGCAACTGGAAGAGAAGATTCTTGAGCTGGGTGCCGAAAATGTCGCGGGCTTTATCGCCGAGCCTTTCCAGGGCGCTGGCGGCATGATTTTCCCGCCCGAGAGCTACTGGCCGGAAATCCAGCGCATCTGCCGCCAATACGATGTGCTGCTGTGTGCCGATGAAGTGATCGGTGGTTTTGGTCGCACGGGCGAGTGGTTCGCACACCAGTATTTCGGTTTCGAGCCGGACACCCTGTCGATCGCCAAGGGCCTGACTTCCGGTTACGTGCCGATGGGTGGCCTGGTGCTGGGCAAGCGCATTGCCGATGCGCTGGTGGAGCAGGGCGGCGTCTTCGCCCACGGCCTGACCTATTCCGGACACCCGGTCGCGGCCGCGGTCGCGCTCGCCAACCTCAAGGCGTTGCGTGACGAAGGCATCGTGCGCCAGGTGAAGGAGGATACCGGACCGTACTTGCAGCGGATCCTGCGCGAAGTGTTCGGCAACCACCCGATGATCGGCGAGATCCAGGGCGCGGGCCTCGTCGCAGCCTTGCAGTTCGCTGAGGACAAGGCTACGCGCAAACGCTTCACCAACGAAAACGATCTGGCGTGGCAGTGCCGCACCTTTGGTTTTGAAGAGGGCGTGATCATTCGTTCGACCTTGGGCCGCATGATCATGGCGCCGGCACTTGTGGCAACGCGCGCGGAGCTGGACGAGCTGGTTGAAAAGACCCGTATCGCGGTAGACCGCACTGCACGGATCGCGGGAAAGCTCTGAGCTCATCTGTGGGCCAGGCATGCTCGGGGCGGTGATCAACAGCGTTGCATCGCCCTGTATGCCTATCGATTGAACAAGTGGCTGTCGGAAATCGGGCAGCCCACCCTTCAGCAGATCATTCACTAACGGTAACCGCTCTTCGGATACCGCAGCGTCCTGCATTCAAATTTTCAGGAGTCAGCAATGAATACAATAACAAGCGTGGCCGACACTCCTTCCCATCACTCCCCATCGGAATCGGTTTCGCCTGGCAGGTTTCGACAATCCCTGGGGCTTACCGCTCTGGTCCTCTTCGGCCTGGCGTACATGGTCCCGCTGGCGGTGTTCACCACCTATGGCCTGGTGACCCAGATGACCAAGGGCCACTTGCCTACCGCCTACCTGCTGACCCTTGCCGCCATGCTGCTGACCGCCTACAGCTATGGACGCATGGTGCAGGCCCATCCGTATTCGGGATCGGTGTACTCCTATACGCGTAAGGCCTTCGGTAGCTACTTTGGCTTCATGGCCGGCTGGACCTTGTTGCTGGACTATATCTTCCTGCCGCTGCTCAGTTATCTGCTGATCGGCATCTACATGTCCGAATACTTCCCCGCAGTTCCCGCGGCGGTGTGGGTGGTTGGCTCCATTGCCCTGGTGACCTTCCTTAACCTGATCGGTATCGAATCCATCACCCGGGTCAACTTGCTGCTCGTGGTTGTCCAGTTGGTCTTCATCGTCGTGTTCGTGGCGTTGTCGATCCATAACCTGGGGGATCAGTCGGAGCCGGTTTCGTTGCTCGCACCCTTCCATCACGAGGGCTTCAGCGTTCCGCTGATCATGACCGGCGCAGCAGTCCTGTGTCTGTCCTTCCTCGGCTTCGACGCCGTGTCGACCATGGCCGAGGAGACGCCCAACCCGCGGCGTCTCATCCCCCTCGCCATCATGGTGGTGAGCCTGCTCGGAGGCCTGCTGTTTGTCCTTGTTTCGTATTTCGCGCAAATGGTCTATCCACAATGGAACACCTTTGCCGACCCGGACTCGGCGTCGCTGGACGTCATGCGCCGCGTGGGGGGTGAACTGCTGGTGACCGCCTTTACCGCCACCTACGTGGCCGGGTGTTTTGCCTCGGCGATGGTCTCCCAGGCCAGCGTCTCCCGGGTGCTGTTCGCCATGGGTCGGGACGGTGCGCTGCCGCGGGTGTTCGGCAGGCTGGTCTCGAAGAAGCGGGTGCCGGCCACGGCGATCATGCTGGTCAGCCTGTTTTCGCTGATTGCCCTGTTCATCACCCTGGATACCGTGGCCAACATGATCAGCTTCGGCGCACTCTTCGCGTTTTCAGCGGTGAACCTGGCGGTGATCAAGCATTACCTCGTCGACCAGAAGCTGCGCGGTCTGCGCAATTGCCTGATCTACGGCCTGGTGCCGGCCCTGGGCTTCCTCAGCACCATTTGGCTGTGGACCAGCCTGTCCAGCATGTCGTTCATGATTGGTCTTGGCTGGATGGGGTTAGGGTTACTTTGTTTGATGGGCGTTACGCGTGGGTTCCGGATGAAGCTGCCGGAATTGCAGATGGCGGAGTGAGCGGACTGCTGAGGCCGGGCTACTCCAGCCGCCCCTTGTGATCGCTTGCCAAGCTTTCACGGGGGGCATGCAAGGGTACAAACCCTGAAAAGCAAAAAACCCGCACTAGGCGGGTTTTTTGTGTGCTTCCAGGTGTGCTTGGCATCACCTGAAAACGGAAGGTGGTGCCCAGAGACGGAATCGAACCGCCGACACGGGGATTTTCAATCCCCTGCTCTACCGACTGAGCTATCTGGGCAACGGGGCGCATTAAACGGGTTTTTCAGAGGGTCGTCAAGCAAGTTATCAAAAAAATTTAATTATTACCGTCGCTTACGATCCGACCCCCCGATTTCACGGGCTTACTCGGCAGGCGGAACGTAGCCTTCGGCCTTGGCGTAATCCTCGCCGGAGAAGTACTTGTCCATCTCGCCCTGAAGATATTTGCGGTCTTCGGCGTTCATCATGTTCAGGCGCTTTTCGTTGATCAGCAGCGTTTGGTGTTTTTGCCAATCGGCCCAGGCCTTGGCCGAGACGTGGTCAAGAATGTCCTGGCCTTTGGCACCCGGGAATGGAGCGCGCTCCAGGGCGGGCAATTCTTCTTTGTACTTGCGGCACATGATGGTGCGGGTCATGACGACTCTCCTGCGTTCAATACGGCAGCCGCGCGTTCGAGCAAGGTCTTGACCGGGGCGGCAAGGCCCAGGCGCGGCGGGGTGGCGAGGTTATACCAGAGCCAGTCGGCCTCGGCCACGTGCTGGCCGGCCTCCTGGACCTGAACCAGCCAGGGTTCGATGGATAACTGGAAATGGCTGAAGGTGTGCACCAGGTTCGGCAGTGCCTGCGGGTTGCCCAACTCCAGCGAGTGCTGCGAGGCGAGATGTTGCAGGTCGTCGAGGTCATCGAGTTCCGGCAAGCTCCACAAGCCGCCCCACAGGCCCGTGGAAGGTCGACGGTAAAGCAGGATCGCACCTTCAGCATTGGCAAGCATCGGCATCAGCGTGCGTTTCTGCGGGATGGCTTTGCGTGGCTTGGGAATCGGGTAGCGGGTTTCCAGGCCGAGCATGTGCGCTTCACAGCCTTTTTCCAGCGGGCAGAGCAGGCAGCTCGGCTTGCTTCGGGTGCAGAGCGTGGCGCCCAGGTCCATCATCGCCTGGGTGTAGGCGTTCACCCGATCGTGCGGTGTAAAGCGCTCAGCGTTCGCCCATAGCTGTTTGGCGACCTTCGGCTCGCCCGGGTAACCCTCTTGCGCGGTAAAGCGTGCCAGAACGCGTTTGACGTTGCCGTCGAGGATCGGCGCGCGCAGGCCCATGCTGATACTGGCGATCGCACCCGCCGTGGACAGGCCGATGCCGGGCAGGTCGGTGAGTTTTTCCACGTCCCGGGGGAATTCACCGCCGTACTGCTCGACGACGATTTTGGCAGTCTTCTGCAGATTCCGCGCGCGGGTGTAGTAACCAAGGCCCGTCCACAGGTGCAGCACTTCGTCCTCGGGCGCCGCCGCCAGGGCTTCGACCGTCGGCAGCGAGGCCATGAACCGGTCGAAGTAATTCAGCACGGTGCTGACCTGGGTTTGTTGTAGCATGATTTCCGAGACCCACACCCGATAAGGGGTGATGCCCTGTTGCCAGGGCAAATCGTGGCGGCCGTGGCGGTCGAACCATTCCAGCACCGCCAATGAAAACTGCTCGGCTCTCATCGCTTGAACAGCCCCTTGAGTGCGTCCTTGAGTTCCGGGCTGACCTTGTCGCCCAGTTTCTCGTCGATTTTTTCGCTGATGCGCTCGCCCGCCAGTTTGCTCGCGACCTGGCCCATGCGTTCGTTATCCAGGCGGCAGGCCTTGGCGCCGAGCTCCAGTGGGCCGCGGCAACGCAACGGCCACTGGATGCCGACAAATTTCTCGCTCACCTGGCAGGCCGGGTCCGGCATGTCGCTCTTGTCGCCTTCGACAATGATGCCCACGCGATAATCCATGCCCAAGACCCGCAGGTCGATGTCGCCGTCGCCGTTGACGGTCATGCCCGGGATGCGCACTTTCAGGTCCGGGTTGCTCGCGACGCCGTTTCGAAAGGTCAGGTTACCCTTGAGCTCCTGGAACGGTGTGTCCTTGCCCCTTGGCTCGCCGCTGAGGGACTTACGGTTGAGCGTGGCGATGCCTTTGCACAACTGTTGTTCGAGGTTGGCATTGAGCAGCACGCCATTGTTGATGACGAAACTGGCGTTGCCATTAAGGGTTTCGATCAGCGCTTTCTGGCTGTTGCCGCTACCGGTGAGGGTGCTGTTGAGTGTTACCAGGCCTTTGACCGGTGGCTCCTTGCCCTGGCTTTCGAGGATTTTTTCCGCTGGCACCCGGCTGATTTGCGTCTGCATGTTCAGCACCGGCGCCTGCTGGCGCACATCAAGGGTGCCTTTGGCTTCGAAGTTGCCCTCGTACAGGTCGCCGCGCAGGCTGCTCAGCGTCAACAATCCACCCTGGCCGTTGGCCTTGAGCACCGCGTTGTGGATCGGCAGTTTTTCCAGGGTTAACTGGCCGAAGGTCAGGTCGGCGTCTACATCCAGCTTGCTCAGACGTTCCACCGGCAGCAGGCGTTCGTTGCTCCAGGCTTCTTTGGTTGGGGATTGCGGCAGGGGTGTGCTGCCGGCCCCGGCCATGGCATCAGCTTCGGTGCTGGCGACTTCGGCCTGACGCACTTGCTTGGCGCTGTTAGCCTCGGCCGACTTCGGCGCCAGGTAACGGTCGACGTTGAAGGTGTCCGCCTTGAGGGTTGCGCGCAGGGATTGCTTGGCGAAATCCTCGACAGCGATGCGACCGGTAAAGGTGCTGTCGTCGACTTTCAGGTTGATGTCATCGAGCGTGAGGCTGGAGGGCGTGCCGGTCAGGCGCGTGGCCAGTTCGACCTTGCTCAGGCTGCCTTCGGCCATCGCCGGGAGTTTCTGGCCGATGCTGTCGACGAATTTCGCCAGGTCGAACTGGGCAATCGACAAGCCGCCGTTAACCTGCGGGGTTTTATCGAGGTCATTGACCTTCAGCTCGCCCAGCGCTCGCAGTTGGTTGGCGGAGACCTTGATCCCGGTCCACTCGGCGACGTTGGCAGCCTTGTCCAGCAACAGCTGGCCTTGCGCAGCGAAGGTCACGGTCTTGCCTTGCAGCGGATCGCCGGCGACTTCACCGGACAGCTTCATGTCTTCGAGCTTGTAGCGCTGCAGCGCGCGTTCGAAACGCAATTCGCCGTTGAGCTCGGTGCGCACCCGCAGAACCGGCTGGTTGGTGCCCAGGAACGCGGTGAGCTTGACCGGGATGTTGGTGGAGTCGTGCACCGGCCCGGTACTGAGCTGGATGCTTTCGGCGCTGAATTGCTTGCCGGTTTTTTCGTCGCTGTATTCCACGCGGGCGTTGTTGACGGTCAGGCTGTCGATGTCCAAGCGAATGGGCTGTGCCGGTTTTTCCGCCTGGGCGGTGGTTGGCTGCTCAGGTTCGCTGGTGGCATCGGCAGGCGTGGCCGTGGTTGCAGGCTTGGGCACCTTGCCGATGTCTTCCCAGTTGCCGTGGCCATCTTTGTCGCGGTTCAGGCGCAGGTTCAGGCCTTCGACGCGCACATCGCTCATCTGCACCTCGCGGCGCAGCAATGGCAGCACGCGGACCGACAGGCCGAGCATCTGCAGGTCGGCGAAGGGCTCGGCGGGCTTGGCCAGGGTAGCGACCGCCGCATCGTGCAGTTCCAGGCCCAGCCAAGGGAACAGGCTCCAGCCGATATCGCCATTGAGCGTCAGCTCGATGTGGGCCTTGTCGCGGGCAATCTGGCGTATCTCGTCTTTGTAGTCGTTGGGATCGAAGAGGTGGGTCAGGGCAAAGCCCAGCGCCACTACGATCAGCAACAGCCCGAGAAGTACCAGACCCAGGATTTTGCCGAACGCTTTCATGGGCGAGTCCTTGTAGTTAGTCGAATTCGAAATTTAGCCGGGGAGTATAGCGCTCCGCAGCGCCCGACCGGGCAGATCACAAGGACAGAGCGTCGAGCATCCAGGCAAAAAGTGATTTTGCCTGCGTGTAGACAGGATCTGTACCGGAGAAGAAGTGGTTAATCAGTTCGACAATGATCGCAAGGGAGGTTCCTTCAGGTGGTACGAAAACGGACAACTTCGAAAACGTGATGTCAGTTTGGTTTTTCGACCATTGGCAAATGCTACCCTGCACCGGTTCGTCCGCCCCTCTGCGACGTGATGTCGCAGGAAAAACGAGCTTTTCCCTAAAAAACGGTCATGTCTGCGTGCATTAAGGCTGAGGGTGAAAAGTGGCTGGCGAACACTACTGACAATTGGGGGATAAACAATGACCACGAGCATCACGGCAGACGGCCTTCAAGCCGGCCAGCCCGCGTTCCTTTCCAAGGAGCGCATTATCGCCAGGCCCGGTTTCAACCGATGGCTGGTGCCACCGGCCGCGCTGGCTATCCATCTGTGTATCGGCATGGCGTATGGCTTCTCGGTATTCTGGTTGCCGCTGTCCAAAGCGCTCGGCATCACCGCACCAGTGGCTTGTGCGCCCGACATGAGCTTCATCGCTCAAGTGTTTTCTTCGCAATGCGACTGGCCGATTTCGATGCTCGGCTGGATCTACACCCTGTTCTTCATCTTCCTGGGTTGCTCGGCCGCCATCTGGGGTGGCTGGCTGGAGCATGCCGGGCCGCGCAAGGCGGGTGTCGTCTCGGCGCTGTGCTGGTGCGGCGGTCTGCTGATTTCCGCGCTGGGGGTCTATACCCACCAGATCTGGCTGATGTGGATCGGCTCCGGGGTCATTGGCGGTATCGGCCTGGGCCTGGGCTACATCTCGCCGGTGTCGACCTTGATCAAGTGGTTCCCGGACAAGCGCGGCATGGCGACCGGCATGGCGATCATGGGTTTCGGCGGGGGTGCAATGGTCGGTGCGCCCTTGGCGGCGGCGTTGATGAGTCATTTTGCCTCGCCCACCAGTGTCGGCGTGTGGCAAAGCTTCCTGGTCATGGCTGCGATCTATTTCGTGTTCATGATCGGCGGCGCGCTGTCCTATCGAGTGCCGCCGACCGGCTGGAAGCCTGAAGGCTGGACGGCACCTGCGAAAAAAGCCTCGAACGCGATGATCACCCACCGTCACGTGCACGTTAACGTGGCGTGGAAGACGCCACAATTTCGCCTGGTATGGCTGGTGTTGTGCCTGAACGTATCCGCCGGTATCGGCATCCTCGGCATGGCTTCGCCACTGTTGCAGGAGGTTTTTGCCGGCAAGTTGCTGGGCAATGACCTGACATTTGGCCAACTGGACGCCTCGCAACTGGCTTCGATTGCCGCCATCGCTGCGGGCTTCACCGGTTTGCTGAGCCTGTTCAACATCGGCGGGCGTTTCTTCTGGGCCTCGTTCTCGGATTACCTGGGCCGTAAAAACACCTACTTCGTGTTCTTCGCCCTGGGCTTTGCTTTATACGGACTGATTCCGAACCTTGGGCATCTGGGCAGTGTCGCGCTGTTCGTGGCAGCCTTCTGCATCATCCTGTCGATGTACGGCGGTGGTTTTGCCACGGTCCCCGCTTATCTGGCGGACCTGTTCGGCACGCAAATGGTCGGTGCGATCCACGGTCGCCTGCTGACGGCATGGGCGGCGGCAGGTGTGTTGGGTCCGGTGCTGGTGAACTACCTGCGTGAATATCAGCTGAGCATCGGCGTCGAGCGTGCAGCGGCGTACGACATCACCTTGTACATCCTGGCGAGCCTGCTGGTACTGGGCTTTATCTGCAACCTGCTGGTGCGTCCGGTGGCCGACAAGTACTTCATGACCGACGCCGAGCTGGCTGCCGAACAGGCTCTGGGTCACGACAAAGGGGCTGACAGCAGCACCGTGCTGGAGTGGAAAGCCGATGCCGGCACCAAGCCGTTGGCGGTAGCTGCCTGGCTGGTGGTGGGTATTCCGTTGGCATGGGGTGTGTGGGTGACGCTGCAAAAAACAGCGGTACTGTTCCACTAAGAAGCTGAGGGTCTGGCCTGACATCTTCAGGCCAACACCAACCCCTGTGGGAGCGGGCTTGCTCGCGATTGCGGTCTGACAGTCGACAAATATGTTGCATGTGCAGCCCCTTTCGCGAGCAAGCCCGCTCCCACATTTGTCTGGTGGTGCTTGAAATGGCTTGTATGGACATGTCTATCCCCGACGACCGGGGATTCTATCCGTCAGCGATATCACCTCCCGTGTTTCTGTTTCGCGCCCGCGCCCCTATAATGGTTGCCTTTTTCGCCCAATGATTTTGCGGAGCTGGTGATGGCCGAACGTATGGCGTCAGTCGAGCGCGACACTCTGGAAACCCAGATCAAAGCCTCGATCAACCTGGATGGCACCGGAAAGGCCCGATTTGATATCGGTGTACCTTTTCTTGAGCACATGCTGGACCAGATCGCCCGTCACGGGCTGATCGACCTGGATATCGTCAGCAAAGGCGACCTGCATATCGATGACCACCACACGGTGGAAGATGTCGGTATCACCCTGGGTCAGGCATTCACCAAAGCCATCGGCGACAAGAAAGGCATCCGTCGCTACGGCCACGCCTACGTGCCGCTCGATGAAGCGCTGTCGCGCGTGGTAATCGACTTCTCCGGCCGCCCTGGCCTGCAGATGCATGTGCCGTATACCCGCGCCACCGTCGGCGGTTTCGATGTTGACCTGTTCCAGGAATTCTTCCAGGGCTTCGTCAACCACGCCAACGTCACCCTGCACATCGACAACCTGCGTGGGCACAACACCCACCACCAGATCGAAACTGTGTTCAAGGCTTTCGGCCGCGCCCTGCGCATGGCCGTGGAACTCGATGACCGCATGGCCGGGCAAATGCCTTCGACCAAGGGCGTCCTGTAATGCAGACAGTCGCGGTTATCGATTACGGCATGGGCAACCTGCACTCGGTGGCCAAGGCCCTCGAGCACGTGGGGGCTGGCAAGGTCCTGATCACCAGCGATGCGAACGTGATTCGCGAAGCCGACCGGGTGGTTTTCCCCGGTGTTGGCGCGATCCGCGACTGCATGGCGGAGATCCGTCGACTGGGTTTCGATTCACTGGTACGTGAGGTCAGCCAGGATCGTCCGTTCCTCGGCATCTGCGTTGGCATGCAGGCCTTGCTCGAACACAGCGAAGAGAACGACGGCGTCGACTGCATCGGCCTGTTCCCGGGCCAGGTGAAGTTCTTCGGCAAGGATCTTGTCGAGGACGGCGAACACCTGAAAGTCCCGCACATGGGCTGGAACGAAGTAAAGCAGAAGGTGAGTCACCCGCTGTGGCACGACATTCCAGACATGGCGCGGTTTTACTTCGTGCACAGCTACTACATCGCCGCCGGTAATGCGCGGCAGGTGGTCGGTGGCGGTCATTACGGGGTCGACTTTGCCGCAGCGCTGGCCGAAGGCTCGCGTTTCGCCGTGCAGTTCCACCCGGAGAAAAGCCATACCCATGGCCTGCAGTTGCTGCAGAACTTCGCCGCGTGGGACGGTCGCTGGTAATGGCGGTCAAGAAGAAGCCGCCGATCCTGACCCTCACTCCTGAACAGGAGAGTGAGGCCAATCACAAGATCAAGCGCTTCATGGAGGATCGCTTCGAACTGGACCTGGGTTCGTTCGAAGCGGCCGAAATCCTTGAGCTGTTCACCCGCGAAATTGCTCCTCACTATTACAACAGGGCGATATTCGATGTGCAGGCGCACCTCAAGGAGAGGTTCGAAAGCATCGAAAGCGACCTGTGGGCGCTCGAGAAAAACTGATTTCCGAGCCAAGCTGAACATTCAAATTTGAAGGTTTGCCAGATGCTGATTATTCCCGCTATCGATCTTAAAGACGGTGCCTGTGTTCGTCTGCGCCAGGGCCGCATGGAAGATTCCACAGTGTTCTCCGATGACCCGGTGAGCATGGCTGCCAAGTGGGTGGAGGGCGGTTGCCGTCGTCTGCATCTGGTCGACTTGAACGGTGCGTTCGAAGGCCAGCCGGTCAACGGCGAAGTGGTCACCGCGATTGCCAGGCGCTACCCGAACCTGCCGATCCAGATCGGCGGTGGCATCCGTTCCCTGGAAACCATCGAACACTACGTGAAAGCGGGCGTGAGCTACGTGATCATCGGCACCAAGGCCGTGAAAGATCCGGCCTTCGTTGCCGAAGCCTGCCGCGCGTTCCCGGGCAAGGTAATTGTCGGCCTGGACGCCAAGGACGGTTTCGTCGCTACCGATGGCTGGGCTGAAATCAGCACCATCCAGGTGATCGACCTGGCCAAGCAATTTGAAGCCGACGGCGTGTCCGCCATCGTTTATACCGACATCGCCAAAGACGGCATGATGCAGGGTTGCAACGTGCCGTTCACCGCTGCGCTGGCGGCTGCCACGAAGATCCCGGTGATCGCTTCCGGTGGCATCCACAACCTGGGTGACATCAAGACCCTGCTCGACGCCAAGGCGCCAGGCATCATCGGTGCGATCACCGGTCGTGCGATTTATGAAGGCACCCTCGACGTCGCTGAAGCGCAAGCTTTCTGCGATTCGTACAAAGGCTGAGGACTGACCATGGCGCTGGCCAAACGCATCATCCCTTGCCTGGACGTGGATAACGGCCGGGTCGTCAAAGGTGTGAAGTTCGAGAACATCCGTGACGCGGGCGACCCGGTGGAGATCGCCCGTCGTTATGACGAGCAGGGTGCCGACGAGATTACTTTCCTCGACATCACTGCCAGCGTCGACGGTCGCGACACCACGCTGCATACCGTCGAGCGCATGGCCAGCCAGGTGTTTATCCCGCTGACCGTGGGCGGTGGCGTACGCACCGTGCAGGACATTCGTAACCTGCTCAATGCCGGTGCGGACAAGGTCTCGATCAACACCGCTGCTGTGTTCAACCCGGAATTCGTCGGTGAAGCGGCGCAGCACTTCGGTTCGCAATGCATCGTGGTTGCCATTGATGCGAAGAAGGTCTCGGGACCTGGCGAAACCCCGCGCTGGGAAATCTTCACCCACGGCGGGCGCAAGCCCACCGGGCTCGACGCGGTCGAATGGGCGAAGAAGATGGAAGGCCTGGGTGCCGGTGAGATCCTCCTGACCAGCATGGACCAGGACGGCATGAAAAATGGCTTCGACCTGGGTGTCACCCGCGCCATCAGCGATGCATTGGGCATTCCGGTGATCGCTTCCGGCGGTGTCGGCAACCTGCAGCACCTGGCCGACGGCATTCTCGAGGGCCACGCCAGTGCAGTGTTGGCAGCGAGTATTTTCCACTTCGGTGAATACACCGTTCAAGAAGCCAAGGCCTATATGGCCCACCGCGGTATTGTGATGCGCTGAACAAACCGGTACAGGCCAGTGGACATCATGGCGGGCTCAGGGCACTCTTGAGTACGCCATGGATTTCGGTAGCCAGACATGTTTAAACGCATTCTTCTTGTTCTCGCCAGCGCTTCCTTGTTGTTCATCAGTAGCGCACGCGCCGCCGACAGCTCCACCACGGAACTGGTGTTGCTGACGGAAAACTTCCCGCCGTACAACATGGCCAAGAACGGCAAGAACTTCGCTCAGGACGAGAACATCAATGGGATCGCCGTGGACATCGTCCGCGAGATGTTCAAGCGCGCCAACGTCACTTATAGCCTGACCCTGCGTTTCCCCTGGGAGCGTGTCTACAAACTCGCGCTGGAAAACCCCGGTTACGGAGCATTCGTGATGGCCCGTTTGCCGGACCGCGAGCGGCTTTTCAAATGGGTCGGGCCGATCGGTCCGGATGACTGGATCATGCTGGCCAAGGCTGACAGCAAAATCTCCCTCGAGACCCTGGAGGACGCGCGCAAGTACAGGATTGGCGCGTACAAGGGCGATGCGATTGCCGAGACGCTCGCCAAGCAGGGCCTGAAGCCCATCGTGGTGCTACGCGATCAGGATAATGCGAAGAAGCTGGTCAGCGGACAGATCGACCTGTGGGCCACCGGCGACCCGGCCGGGCGCTATCTGGCGCGCCAGGACGGGGTAAACGGGCTAAAGACCGTGTTGCGTTTCAACAGCGCCGAGCTGTACCTGGCGCTGAACAAGGACGTACCGCAGGCAACCGTCGCCAAGTTACAGGCTGCACTGGATCAGATGCGCAAGGACGGCGTGGTCGACGAGATCATGGGGCGGTATCTATAGTTGCTGCTGGAATTTCTACTGGTTAAAGGGTGGGTGTGACTTCATCCGTCTTTTAAGATGAGAATTCAGTCAGGTGTAAATTGCTCATGTCGGTGTAATTAAGCTCTGTAGTGACTTGAGTTCTGTCTTCGCGCAGCAGTCTGTAGTTACTCTGCATTTGATATACCGCCACAGTTCTGTTTTTTGAGACGACGATAAAGACTTCTGTGGCAGCATGGGCGGACCATCCGCCTGACTCATCAGAATGAGCAAATTTCTTGTCCAATCTCCCCGAAAAGTTGATGAGAGGCGCCTGCACGTTGATTGGCCATTCACTATCGAATTCGATAGACGTGACGAGGGCGAATGCCGTCAGGCTTTGACGTGTCTGAACTCTGTGTACTATCCACTTGAAGGTTTTACTCGCGGCGTCTTCATTATGGCCGCTTCCCACGAGCACATACTGGTCTGTCCTCTCCAAGAGGTATGAAGGCGTTGTGCGTAGTTGCTCAATCGGGCTCAGAACCGGGTCTATTACGGTAAACCAGGGAAGTTTGGCGATGTAAGTGGTTTCGGCTTTTTCGAGTTGTGTAGGCTGCCCGATCCCGGACAGTACTGGTGCCTGCAGCTGGGGGTTGATTTGAAGCGGGATGCTCATTCGCAATGAATAAGTAGTGAGTGTCGTCGGTTTGGAATAGCCTCTAACACCGGCAAAGGTACCGGGTGAAAGGTAGATTTCACCGTTTTGCGCGATGGGTGGGCAGATGCTCCAAGCGCTGAGATCCTGTCGCGCACCACTGCTTTTATCGCTCCAGATCAAGTTGCCGACAGTTGAGGCTACTACCAGGTCCTCCCTGATGCATCGAACCACGTTGAGCGAAGGTTTTTCACGGTCGGAACACACCATCCCCATTGCAACGTAGCCATCGGGAGGGATCGGGCGCCAAATCGTGCAGTCCGCAACGGTTGTTGAGCCTGCACTTCTCCAGACTTGTTCGAAGTCGATAGGTGGGCTGAGTGCATTAACTTTGGTGCTTTCTCCACTTTTTGGTCCTTCGCAGACGACCACGGCCACTTTTTTACTATTAATACTGTCATGTCCAGGAATGACTAAATCGCCCAGAGAGAAATAGCCCGGCAGCAAATCAGGGGCTGGCGCAGCGCGCCAAAAGGTTGCGGGCTTCGCTTGTGATCGCCCGCTGTCCCAGAGTCGCTGAAACTCTGTCGTAAAGTTGATTAGCAAGTTATCGACTTTTATCGAGCCTATTGGTTTTGTAGCGCTGTTCTCGGTGTTCATGGTTATTCCTGATATGTAAAAGGCGACTCAGGGCCGCGACCTGTTGCAGGTCTCAATATCTGGAATTGGAAGAGGTGTCGGGCGGTAGCTATGTATAGGTGCGTGGCGAGTTGTTACCGGTAAATTCCGTCTTTGCCATGGGCAACCATGGCGCGATTGCCGCGCACACTGACCATCTGCTTGATATCAATCCACTCGATGCCCTGAGCCTTGAGCTTGGGCAGTTCACGCTCCAGTACCGCCAGCGTCTGTGGATACGGATGCCCGATCATCACCGCCGAACCCTGCTTACGCGCAAGGCTGATTGCTGTCTGCAACTGGGTGAAGATTGCCGCTTCAGTGCGCTCATCATCCAGAAACACATCACGCGAAATACTCGCCAATCCAATCTTCTGCGCTTCGGCCGCTGCCACAGTCTGCGCGCTGGTGCGACTATCCACGAAGAGCTTGTGCCGACGCTGCAGGTCAGCCATCAACCAGGCCATGGCTGGGCGTTGGGCAGTCATGCGGCTGCCCATGTGGTTATTGATGCCAGCGGTATAGGGTACGACCTTGAGTGCTGCGTTCAGGCGTTTCTCGAGCTCTTCGACAGGCAAGTCGGGATGCCAGGCGAACGGACCGGTGGCCGGGTCCATGGGCATGTGCAGGATGACGATCTTGCCGGCACGATGGGCTTCGCGAGCGAACTCGGTGGCGTGAGGGGTGTCGGGCATGATCGCCGCCGTCACCGGCCCCGGAAGGGCCAGCACCTGGCGATCCCGGGGCAGGTTTTGCCCCAGGTCATCGATGATCAGGCTGATATAAGCCTTTTGAGGGGCGGGTGCAGCGTGAACAACACCCGCCAGGCAACACAACAGCCCCAGGACTACCCGCGCAAGCATCTCAGCGACCGGATGTGATGCTCAGCCCTTTGAGCAGGCTCAGGGCCTGGGCCAGTTGATAATCGTCGTCTTGCGGCATCGGCTTGGCCTTGCCGCCGGAGCTGCTTGGTTTGTCGGCGCCACCGTTGCCGTTGCCCAAGTGACCTTGCAGGTCGGCTTCCTTGAAGTAGTCGCCGTCTTGCTCGTTGGTGATCTTGGCCTTGCGCACTTCGATGTCCGGGACGATACCCTGGGCCTGGATCGAGCGGCCGTTGGGCGTGTAGTACAACGCGGTGGTGATCTTCAGTGCTCGGTCGTTGTTCAGTGGCAGCACGGTTTGCACCGAGCCTTTGCCGAAACTCGGCGTACCCATGATCACCGCGCGTTTCTGGTCTTGCAGGGCGCCGGCGACGATTTCCGAGGCCGAGGCGCTGCCGCCATTGATCAGCGCGACCATTGGCACGGCTTCGCTTTCGTCCTTGCCGGTGGCAGAGAAACGCAGTTCGGAGTTGGCGATGCGACCCTTGGTGTAGACGATCAGGCCCTTGGTGATGAAATGGTCGACCACTTCCACCGCCGATTGCAGTACGCCGCCCGGGTTGTTGCGCAGGTCGAGGATGATGCCGTTGAGTTTCTTGCCGTTGTCTTTGCGCAGCTTCGCCAGGGCCTTGGACACTTCTTCGCCGGTCTTGACCTGGAATTGGGTGATGCGGATGTAGCCATAGCCGGATTCGAGCAGCTGGCTCTTCACGCTCTTCACCTGAATGATGGCGCGGGCCAGGGTCACATCGAATGGCGTGCCGCCGTCACGTACCAGGGTCAGGGTGATTTTCTGGCCGATCTTGCCGCGCATCTTGTCCACGGCTTCGGTCATGCTCTGTCCGCGGGTGGGTTGGCCGTTGATCTTGACGATGAAGTCGCCTGCCTGGATGCCAGCCTTGGAGGCCGGTGTGTCATCGATTGGCGACACCACTTTGATAAAGCCGTCCTCGGCGCCGACTTCGATGCCCAGGCCGCCGAATTCGCCACTGGTGCTTTCCTGCAGTTCAGCGAAGTCTTCTGGTCCCAGGTAGGCGGAGTGCGGGTCAAGGTTGCTGAGCATGCCCTTGATCGCGTTTTCCAGCAGGGTCTTGTCGTCTACCGGTTCGACATACGCGGCCTTGATCCGATCCATGACCTCGGCAAAGGTGCGCAACTCTTCCAGCGGCAGTGGCGCCTTGGTGGTCGCGGCAGTGCCCGCAGGCGCGACTGCCGGGGCCGGTTGAGCGGCGAACGCCAGAGGCGCGCCGATCACCAGGGCGATCGTCAGGGCCAGCGAGGTAAGGCGGGACAAATGCAGCATGTCGAACGAACTCCTAATGTAGGTGACTCAGCGCCTATCCTTGCGCGCGGCACCATTGCGCCGGATCACTCGGGTGACCCTGCTGACGAATAGCAAAGTACAGCGCTGGTGTGTCCTGCCCGCCACTGTTACCGACAGTGGAGATGGATTCACCGGCTTTTACCACGTCACCCGCAGACTTGAGCAGTGTCTGGTTGTGACCATAAAGACTCAGGAAACCGTTGCCGTGGTCGAGAATCACCAGCAGCCCGGCGCCGCGCAACCAGTCGGCGAACACCACTCGACCGCCATGCACCGCATGCACCGCACTGCCTGCAGAAGCGCCGATCATTACGCCGTCCCACTTGGTCCGGGCGTCGTCGCCACGGCTTTCACCGAAGCGCGCCAACAGTCGACCATCGACAGGCCATGGAAGTTTGCCGCGAGTTGAAGCAAATGCGCCGCCAAAGGTTTCACCGGAACTGGAAACCAGTGGGCCGGGTGTCGATTTAACCGGTTTGCGTGGGGCATCGTCGTTGGCATCTGCCAGCGCCTGGGCCTCACGTAAACGCTTTTTTTCGGCTTCCTGCTGGGCGATCAGCGCTTTTTGTCGCGCCTCTTCTGCCTCACGAGCCTGGCGGGCCAAGGTTTCTTCAATAGTTTTAAGGACTTTAGACAGGTCAGCCTGATCCTGCTCACGGGCTGCCAGTTTCTGGTCGCGAGCTTTCACGTCGTCGTTGAGCTTGGCCAGGACTTGCTGGCGCTCCTGACGTACTTTCTCGAGCTCGCCACGCTGGGTTTCCAGGCTGCTTTGCTGTACCAGCAATTGCGCCTGCTGCAGGCCGATGTCTTTTTCGACATTGGCGAGCTGGCGCAGGGTTTCGTTGAAATTCTTCAGCTGCTCCAGGCGAGCCTGGCTCAGGTAGTCGTAATAGGTGAGCGTGCGGGCGAACTTCTCTGGGTTCTGCTGGTTGAGCAGCAGTTTCAAGTATTCCTGCCGGCCGTTCTGATAAGCCGCGCGGGCCTGGATGGCAATCAGTCGCTGTTGTTCAGTGCGCGCGCTCTGGAGTTTTTTTTTCTCTGCATCGAGTCGTTGCAACTCGGTTTCGCTTTTCTTCAGCTCTTTTTGCAGGGCGTCGACCTGCTTCTCGAGCTTGCCCATCTCGGTTTCAGTGCCCTTCAGGTCTTTCTGCACGCCGGACTTTTCTTCCTGCAGCTTGCCCAGCAGTTTTTTCAACTCGGCAATGTCGTGACGCGTGGCGTCCAATTGTTGCTGGGTTTGCGCGCGCTCATCGGCGAAGGCCGGCTGGAGCAGGCAAGTCAGGGCGAGGGCTATCAGGACGCGGAGCATAGAGGCGGGCGACACCAAAGAAAGGGACGTCCTAGTATGCCCGCCATGAGCAGCAAAAAAAATGCCCATTTCTGACTGTGTGATGACTGGAAGGGGAGGTGGGGGGGATTTAGTCTGTAAAACCACCACAAACCACTGTGGGAGCTGGCAGGCCAGCTCCCACAGTGGTTTGTGGCGTTTGAGCGTGCGGGTTACACCAGAATCGAAGTCCCGGTCATTTCCGCCGGTTTTTCAAGGCCTAGCAGCTTCAGCATGGTCGGCGCCACATCTGCCAGCACGCCGCCTTCGCGAACCTTCAGGTCACGCTTGCCCACATAGATGAACGGCACCGGTTCGGTGGTGTGCGCGGTGTGGGCCTGGCCGGTGGTTTCGTCGGACATCTGCTCGACGTTGCCGTGGTCCGCGGTGATCAGCGCTTCGCCGCCGACTTTTTCCAGGGCATCGACGATGCGACCGACGCACTGGTCAAGGCACTCAACAGCCTTGACCGCTGCCTCGAACACACCGCTGTGGCCGACCATGTCGCCGTTGGCGTAGTTGACCACGATTACGTCGTAACGCTGGTTTTCGATGGCGTCGACGATGCGGTCGGTGACTTCAGGCGCGCTCATTTCCGGCTGCAAGTCATAGGTAGCGACTTGAGGCGACGGGATCAGGATGCGTTCTTCGCCCGGGAACGGTTCTTCACGACCGCCAGAGAAGAAGAAGGTCACGTGGGCGTATTTCTCGGTTTCGGCGATACGCAGCTGGGTCTTGCCGTTTTTCGCCAGGTAGTCGCCCAGCACGTTTTCCAGGCTGCCGGCGGCAAATGCCGAAGGTGCGGGAATGCTGGCGGCGTATTGGGTCAGCATGACGAAACCGGCCAGTTTTGGCTGACGGGTACGTTCAAATTCCTTGAAGTCGTCCTCGACGAAAACGCGGGTCAGCTCGCGCGCGCGGTCGGCGCGGAAGTTCATGAACACCACGGCGTCGCCGTCTTCGACTTTCACCGGCTCGCCAATGGAAGTGGCCTTGACGAATTCATCGCTTTCGCCGCGCTCGTAAGCCGCTTGCAGACCTTCCTGAGCGGTGGCGGCGTTGAATTCGCCCTGGCCTTCGACGATCAGGTTGTAGGCCTGGGAGACACGGTCCCAGCGGTTGTCGCGATCCATGGCGAAATAACGACCGATGAGGCTGGCGATCCGGCCTTTACCCAGGGCCTTGAAGGTAGCGTCCAGCAGTTCGATCGACGATTGCGCGCTTTTCGGCGGGGTATCGCGGCCGTCGAGGAAGGCGTGCAGGTAGATTTTTTCGGCGCCGCGCTTGGCGGCCAGTTCGGCCATGGCGACCAGGTGATCCTGGTGGCTGTGCACACCGCCATCGGACAGCAAGCCCATGAAGTGCACGGCCTTCCCGGCAGCGACAGCTTTGTCCACCGCGGCACAGATGGTCGGGTTCTCGAAGAACTCGCCGTCGCGGATCGATTTGGTCACACGGGTGAAGTCCTGATACACCACGCGACCGGCACCGAGGTTCATGTGGCCGACTTCGGAGTTGCCCATCTGGCCGTCCGGCAAGCCGACGTCCATGCCGCTGCCCGAAATCAGGCCGTTGGGCACGGTGGCCCACAGGCGGTCCAATACAGGCTTCTTGGCGGCAAAGATCGCGTTGGATTCAGGGCTCTCACTGTGACCGAAGCCGTCGAGAATAATCAGGACCAAAGGTTTAGGCGTGGTAGTCATGGAGTCCACTCGTGGCTGAGATAAAAGAGGGCGATGGAAAAGGGAGTGGCAGTTTAAAGCGAAGTTCCGGCCACGTCACCGCCGGACGGGGTTTGGCCCACCATAGTGGCTGTGTATACTGGCCGACATTTTAACGCCCTGGAACCTCCTTCGATGGTTGCTCACCTGATTGAATTTGCCACTAACCACTACATCCTCGTCGGTATCTTCGTCGTACTGCTGGCGTTGCTGATTGCCTATCAGATGCAGGGCGGCGGCCGTAGCCTGAGCACTGGCGAATTGACTGGCCTGGTCAACAAAGACGCGGGCGTGGTAATCGACATTCGTCCTGCCAAGGATTTCGCTGCCGGTCACATTGTTGGTGCGTTGAATATTCCTCACGACAAACTGGCTGCCCGTGTTGTCGAGCTGGAAAAGCACAAGGCCAAGACCATCATCCTGGTCGACGCCATGGGCCAGACGGCCGGGACTCACGCTCGCGAACTGGTAAAGGCTGGCTTCACCGCCGCCAAACTGTCCGGTGGTGTTTCCAGCTGGAAAGCCGACAATCTGCCGCTGGTGAAGTGATATGAGCAACGTCGTCGTCTATTCCAGCGATTACTGCCCTTATTGCTCCCGAGCCAAATACCTGCTCGAGAACAAAGGCGTGGCCTTCGAAGAGATCAAGGTCGATGGCAAGCCGCAGGTGCGTGCCGCAATGGCTCAGAAGGCCGGGCGTACGTCCGTGCCGCAGATCTGGATCGGCAGCACCCACGTTGGCGGTTGTGATGATTTGTTTGCCCTGGAGCGCGCCGGCAAGCTCGACGCGCTGCTCAAGGCCTGAATTCCATACCCTATAAAAGCCCAAGATCAGAAAGGATCTGAGATGACTGACCAACAGAACACTGCAGCTAGCGAAGAAGAAACCGCACCGCAATTCTCCTTGCAGCGCATCTACGTACGTGACTTGTCCTTCGAAGCCCCGAAAAGCCCGGCGATCTTCCGCCAGCAGTGGGAGCCGAGTGTCGGTCTGGATCTCAATACCCGTCAAAAGGCGCTGGAAGGCGACTTCCATGAAGTTGTGCTGACCCTGTCGGTCACCGTGAAGAACGGTGAAGAAGTGGCATTCATCGCCGAAGTGCAACAGGCCGGTATCTTCCTGATCAAGAACCTGGACGACGCTTCGATGAGTCACACGCTGGGCGCGTTCTGCCCGAACATCCTGTTCCCGTACGCTCGCGAAGCGCTGGACAGCCTGGTGACCCGCGGCTCGTTCCCGGCCCTGATGCTGGCTCCGGTGAACTTCGATGCCTTGTACGCGCAAGAGCTGCAACGCATGCAAGCGGCGGGCGAGACTCCGACCGTCCAATAAAAGCTTCGTTTGCTCCATGAAAAAAGCGCCTATCTAGAGGCGCTTTTTTCATGGAGCAAACGAAACCTTCGAGTAGGAGCTGCCGAAGGCTGCGATCTTTTGATCTTAAAAATCAAAAGATCGCAGCCTTCGGCAGCTCCTACAGGGGGGCGTGGTGTTACTTGAAGTCGTTCTGCCGCCAGGCTTCGTACACGGCGACGGCCACGGTATTGGACAGGTTCAGGCTACGGCAGCCTTCGCGCATCGGCAGGCGCAGGCGTTGTTCAGCGGGCAAAGCGTCGAGCACCTCGGCTGGCAGGCCGCGGCTTTCCGGACCGAACAGGAAGGCGTCACCAGGGGTGAAGCTGGCGTCGTGAAACGGCCGCGAGCCCTTTGTGGTGAAGGCGAACAAGCGTGGATGACCGAGGCTTTCCAGGCAGCTGGCCAGGTCCGCGTGACGTTGCAAGGTGGCATACTCGTGGTAGTCGAGGCCCGCCCGGCGCAGGCGCTTGTCGTCCATCTCAAAGCCCAGCGGTTCGATCAAATGCAGGTGGCAGCCACTGTTGGCGCACAGCCTGATAACGTTGCCGGTGTTCGGCGGAATTTCTGGTTGGAAAAGGATGACGTGAAACATGCACGGCTCCGAAGGTAGAGATGAGCGGCATTCTACGCCGCAAGCCGACCCTCGTTCGAAACTATTCCCGCGTGTGATGGCTTCGCTGGCAATTGTGGGGGTCATGGTGGGGTTGATGATCGGTCGTCTGACCACCCCAGACCCCAGCGAATTGCAACAGATCGAAGTGACCAGCGACGGCTTGGTGGTGTGGTTCAACAATGAGCCCAAGACCCACGGCGAGATCGTGGAAGGCAGTGTTGCGTTGTTGTTCGAAGCTCAAGGCAAGGCGCAAAAAGGCCAGCTCAAGCTCAATGGCAAGGATGTGAACTGGCGGGTGCGCTTGAGTGACGGGGGATTGTTGTTGACGCTGGTGGCGGCCCGTCCCCTTCAGGGTGAGTGGGCCGGTAGCGAGGTCGATGACCGCTGGCGGCTGGAGATCCATCTCCGGGAGCAATAAAAGAGGGAATCCCCGGCCTGCCTGTACCAAGGTCCCCAAAACGGGAGGGCTCGCGCATTGCGCTTGAACCCGGTGTAAAGAGGGAATCCCCGGCCTGCCTGTACCAAGGACCCCAAAACTGGGAGGCTCGTCGCTTGTGCGGTATGAGCCCGGTGTAAAGAGGGGAATCCCCGGCCTGCCTGTACCAAGGTCCCCGAAACTGGGTGGTGATCTGCATCACTGATGAGACTATTGCAGGGGGCGTGCCAGGTTTTAACAAGTTGAAACAGAAAGACGCGTAGAAAAGCTGAAAGCCCCGTAATCCGGGGCTTTCGTGTTTCTTCGATAGGGGTTCGATTGCGAACGGAGGCGGGATTTCGGAGCAGTTGCCGTGCGCGATTGCGGTTCACGGTGCCTTCCGGCGGTGCACGTGAGCCCAAAAAGCTTCGCGAGCAGGCTCGCTCCCACAAGGTTCGGTAGCGTTCACTCGATAGTGAGAACACTACAAATCCACTGTGGGAGCGAGCCTGCTCGCGAATTGGGTGTGACGGTCAGTGAAGAACTAAGGCTGATTAACCCTCATCCCCCTCATCATCATCCCCACCATCAACCTTCATCCCCAGTTCCTTGATCTTGCGAGTCAGGGTGTTTCGCCCCCAGCCCAGCAACACGGCGGCATCGCGGCGGCGGCCGGCGGTGTGCTTGAGGGCAGTTTCGATCATGATCCGCTCGAAAGTCGGTACGGCGCTATCCAGCAGGCTGGATTGACCGCGAGCCAGTGCCTGGTCGGCCCACTGGCGTAGCGCCTGTTCCCAGTTGGTCACCGGGGCCGAATCCTGCGGAAGGCTCAGCAACTCCGGTGGCAAATCGCCGATATGCACTTCGCGACCCGAGGCCATCACTGTGATCCAGCGGCAGGTGTTCTCCAGCTGGCGTACGTTGCCCGGCCAGGGCAGGTTTTTCAGATACTCCTCGGTTTCGTTTTTCAGCAGCTTCGGCTCGACCGCCAGTTCCTGCGCTGCACGGCTGAGGAAGTGCTTGGCCAGGGTCGGGATGTCTTCGCGACGGTCCGACAGGCGCGGTATGTGGATGCGGATCACGTTGAGGCGGTGGAACAAGTCTTCACGGAATTTCCCGGCATTCACCAGGGTTTCCAGGTTCTGGTGCGTGGCGGCAATGATCCGCACATCGACTTTGACCGGGACGTGACCACCGACGCGGTAAAACTCGCCATCGGCCAGGACCCGCAGCAAACGAGTCTGGGTGTCGGCCGGCATGTCGCCGATTTCATCGAGGAACAGCGTGCCCCCATCCGCCTGTTCGAATCGACCGCGGCGCAGGTTGGCGGCACCGGTGAACGCGCCTTTTTCATGGCCGAACAACTCGGATTCCATCAGGTCCTTGGGGATCGCTGCCATGTTCAGTGCAATGAATGGCGAAGCGGCGCGCGGGCTGTGGCGGTGCAGGGCGTGCGCCACCAGTTCTTTACCGGTGCCGGATTCGCCGTTGATCAGCACGGTGATGTTGGAGTGGCTCAAGCGCCCGATGGCGCGAAACACTTCCTGCATCGCGGGTGCTTCGCCGATGATTTCCGGGGTGCGGGTCAGTGTGACCGGCACTTCCAGGCCTTGTTGTTCCTGAGCGTGCTGGTTGGCACGCTTGACCAGGGAAACCGCTTCGTCGACATCGAACGGCTTGGGCAGGTATTCAAACGCTCCGCCTTGATAGGACGCGACAGCGCTGTCCAGATCGGAGTGCGCTGTCATGATGATCACTGGCAGCCGTGGGTGTTGCTCGCGAATCCGCGCCAGAAGATCCAGGCCGCTGGCGCCAGGCATGCGGATGTCGGAGATGATCACGTCCGGCTGCTGGCGCGCCAGGCGGCTCATCACGCCATCGGCGCTGTCGAAGCTTTGCGTGGTCATGCCTTCCTGCTGCAAGGCTTTTTCCAGGACCCAACGGATAGAACGGTCGTCATCGACGATCCACACGGTTTCACTACGGCTCATGTCGATGTGGCTCCTTGTTCCAGTGGCAGAAAGATCGAGAATGTGGTGTGGCCGGGGTGGCTGTCACATTCGATCAAGCCCTGGTGCTGGCTGATGATGTTCTGGGTAATGGCCAGGCCCAGCCCGGTACCGTCCGGACGGCCGCTGACCATGGGGAAAAAGATGGTTTCCTGAAGGTCCGCAGGAATGCCCGGGCCGTTGTCGATGATTTCGATCTTGGTCACCAGGCGGTGGCGCACGTGGCCAATGGTGAACTGGCGCATGGCGCGGGTGCGCAGGCTGATGCGGCCCAGGCGCAGCTCATTCTGGCTGCTGATGGCCTGCATCGCATTGCGCACGATATTCAGCACGGCCTGGATCATTTGTTCACGATCGATCAGGACGTCTGGAATGCTCGGATCGTAGTCGCGCACCAACGTGATGCAGCCCTGGCTCTCGGCCTCGACCAGATGGCAGACGCGTTCCAGCACTTCGTGAATGTTGCACATGGCCAGTGATGGCAACTTGTTCGAGCCGAGCATGCGATCGACCAGGTTGCGCAGGCGGTCGGCCTCTTCAATGATGACGTTGGTGTAGTCACGCAGGCTTTCTTCCGGCAGTTCGCGGGCCAGCAGCTGTGCCGCGCCGCGAATACCGCCCAGCGGATTCTTGATTTCATGGGCCAGGCCCCGCACCAGCATCTTGCTGGTTTCCTGCTTCGACAGCTGGGCCTCTTCCTTGGTGATGCGCAGCAAGCGGTCGCGGGGATGGACTTCGAGCAGAAGCAGCGTGTCGCCATTGCTCAGGATCGGTGTTACCGCGTAATCGACCGTCAAGGTCTGGCCGGTGAGGGCAGTGAGCATTGCTTCGCGTTTTGTGAACGGGTGCGCCTGCTGGACCGCCTGGCGCAAAGAGTTGAGCGCTTCGGTGGATTCGGTAAACAGCTCGCTGATGAACTGCCCATGGCTGCGCTGGCCGCTGATGGCCAGGAGCATCTCCGCCGCGGGGTTCATGTACTCAAGGCGCAACTCGGCGTTGAGCAGGATGGTGGCGGTGGTCAGGTTGTCGAGCAGCAAGCGGTGTAGTGCGTCGCTGATGGTCATTCAGGACCTCTTTTGGCGCATGAATAAAGAGCTGATGCGAGGAAAATGCAAAAACCAAACCAAGGCTCCGAAAAGAAGCGCTAAACCCCTGAAACAGGCGTTTGACGCTCGATTGCGTGGCGTTCTGCCAGCTTTCGCGGGTAGTTTCGAACCAAAATGGGCTGTGATTGGAACGTCGTGCAACTAATCGCACCAATATAGTGCATAAACCTGTGCAAGGTTAAAAGAAGCGAAAACGCGGCCAGGCTTTCAATGCTTGTGCACCCGCTGCAAGGTAAAGGTCACGGTGGGACTTTGTTGTATGACCGTGTCGCCGTCGATCACTTGAACGGCGAGCCTGTGCAGACCGCGATCGATGTTTACCAGTTGAAGGCTCGGAACGTTGCCTGGCTGGCCATAGGGTTGCTCGTCCAGTAACAACCTGAACAGATGCGAGCCTTGCAGGCGTGGTTTGATCAGCACGTTGACCGTGAAGGTGCCGTTGTTGGCGCGCAAGGCCCCGTCGTTGGGCACGCCAGTCAGCTCAAGAGTCTCGTAGGTGCTGTTTATCTGCTCGCGGTTGCGGATGGGGGTGGGCGCAGGAGGTTCGTTGGGCGGTTGACGATCGACGCTGTTAAGCGGGGGTAAATCAACCGTCTGAGCGCTTACTCCATCGGGTGGTTGATTGCTGTAGGCCGTGTTGCCGGCAGCATCGGTGTATTTGTAGATCTGGGCCGTTGCAGGGAAGCCTGATAAAAGCCCAAGAAATAATAAGAATGGTCGCATTCAGGCTCCCTGTGAGCAGCAAAAAATTACTCCGACAAAGGAATACCCTCGCTGCCAGCATAGAACACGATAAGTTCTACCGGTTCCTCGCCGGTGACTCCGCGGTGGGTGATATTGACCATTTCGGCCACCGCTTCGCCTTGCTTGACGCGTCGAACCTGGCCGCTTTCCTTGCTTTCTATCGTCAGCTCCCCGCTGAGGACATACGCCGCATTTGGCATGGCGTGGCGATGCCATGGAAGTTGCGTATTGGCCGGAATTTTCAGTTTAAGCACCGAGAGTTGTGGTTCGGCGTAAGGGTAATGGGTGTAAGGCGTGCTGTCCCAGGAGGCGCTGCTTTGCAACAGGACTTTGCGTTCGATCGCTACTGTGGACGCTGAGTTGCTACAGCCCTGTAGGGCAAGGGCGATGAGGGCGGTAAATAGGGGGGTGAGCATGGAGGGTTTCATGTTGCCGTCCTTTGAGTTCAAGACGGTACAGGCTACGGTTAGCCGATATTTTTTTATGCCGGACGTTGCCGTGAATGCCCGGGGAAACATGGACCCCCTGCGTGAGAAGTTGCCTACAAAAAAAAGGCCTCCCGAAGGAGGCCTCTTTGTCACGCCGCTTGCGCAGGCGCTACCGGATCAGCAGCTGTAGTACAGCTCGTATTCCAGTGGGTGTACGAAGGTACGAACCTTGATTTCTTCTTCGCTTTTCAGGGCGATGTAGGCGTCGATGAAGTCGTCGCTGAAAACGCCGCCTTTGGTCAGGAACGCACGACCTTTGTCCAGCTCTTCCAGGGCTTCTTTCAGGCTGCCGCAAACTTGTGGGATCTCTTTCGCCTCTTCAGGCGGCAGGTCGTACAGGTTTTTGTCAGCTGCGTCGCCAGGGTGGATCTTGTTCTGGATGCCGTCCAGGCCAGCCATCATCAGTGCGGCGAAGCACAGGTACGGGTTGGCAGCCGGATCCGGGAAGCGCGCTTCGATACGGCGGGCTTTCGGGCTCGACACGTAAGGAATACGGATCGAGGCGGAACGGTTACGGGCCGAGTAGGCCAGCATGACCGGAGCTTCGAAACCTGGAACCAGACGCTTGTAGGAGTTGGTCGCCGGGTTGGTGAAGCCGTTCAGGGCCTTACCGTGCTTGATGATGCCGCCGATGAAGTACAGGGCGGTATCGGACAGGCCGGCATAACCTTCGCCTGCGAAGGTGTTCTTGCCATCTTTCCAGATGGACATGTGAACGTGCATACCCGAACCGTTGTCGCCGTACAGGGGCTTAGGCATGAAGGTAGCGGTGCGGCCGTAGGCATCGGCTACGTTGTGCACGACGTACTTCAGGGTTTGGGTTTCGTCGGCTTTCTTCACCAGGGTGTTGAACTTGACGCCGATTTCGTTCTGGCCGGCAGTTGCCACTTCGTGGTGGTGAACTTCGACGGTCAGGCCCATTTCTTCCAGTGCGTTGCACATGGAGGTACGGATTTCGTGGTCGTGGTCGAACGGTGGAACCGGGAAGTAGCCGCCTTTGACGCCTGGACGGTGACCTTTGTTACCGCCTTCGATGTCCTGGTCAGACATCCACGAACCTTGTTCGGAGTAGATCTTGAACATAGAGCCGGAAATGTCGGACTTGAACTTCACCTGGTCGAAGATGAAGAACTCTGGCTCCGGACCGCAGAATACGGTGTCGCCAATGCCGGAGGCTTTCAGGTGTTCTTCAGCGCGCTTGGCGATCGCACGTGGGTCGCGATCGTAGCCTTGCATGCTCGAAGGATCGACGATGTCGCAGGTCAGGATCAGGGTCGGCTCTTCGGTGAACGGGTCCAGTACGGCAGTGCTGTCGTCCGGCATGAGGATCATGTCGGAAGCTTCAATGCCTTTCCAGCCAGCGATGGAGGAGCCGTCGAACATCTTGCCGACTTCGAAGAAGTCTTCATCCAGCCCGTCGCGAGCCGGCATGGTCACGTGGTGCTGAGTGCCCTTGGTGTCTGTGAAGCGCAGATCAATCCACTTGACGTCATGATCTTTGATGAGTTGAACCGACTTCGACATAGTGTCCTCCGGGTGGATTAGGGCTGGTAGTGGATGCCCTTAGATGTTTGTGATGCCGGCGCGAATACTCTGCCAAGGCAACCTGCCTCACAAGGGAGCAAATTGCATGCCAGTGCCCCACCATGGGATTTTTGCCCCGAATTCACGCTTTTAAGGCGGTAAAGCACCTTAATGCGGAAAATACCGCCCTACAATGTGGCGCTCGTTTCAATAAATGACCCGTTTTGGTGCGCGCAAAACCTTCTGCATATTAACTGGTTAAACCTTGAGCAATTTCCGCTATAATCCGCGCCCCCCTTTTTCGGCAGGCCTCGCGCGCGCTGTTTCCATGAAATTAATCGTAAAAGTCTTTCCAGAGATCACCATCAAGAGCCGCCCGGTACGGATGCGTTTTATCCGCCAGTTGGCCAAGAACATCCGTGCCGTGCTCCGCGATCTGGACCCGGCTGTGGTGGTGAACGGCGTGTGGGACAATCTCGAGCTGGAGACCCGTGTCAGCGAGCCCAAGGCCCTGAAGGAGATGGGTGAGCGCCTGAGCTGCATGCCGGGCATTGCGCATTTCCTGCAAATCGACGAGTACCCGCTGCGTGACTTCGATGACATCGTCGAGAAGTGCAAGCAGCACTACGGTGATGCGCTGGCCGGGAAGATTTTTTCGGTGCGTTGCAAGCGTGCCGGCAAGCACCCGTTCAGCTCGATTGACATCGAGAAATATGTCGGCAGCCAGTTGCGCCGACAGTGCGGTGCCGCCGGGATTGACCTGAAAAAGCCTGAAATCGAAGTGCGCATCGAAGTTCGCGACCAACGGTTGTTCGTGATCCATAGCCAACACAACGGTATTGGCGGATATCCGCTGGGTGCGCTGGAGCAGACGCTGGTGCTGATGTCCGGCGGCTTCGATTCCACCGTCGCCGCCTACCAGATCATGCGCCGCGGCCTGATGGCGCATTTCTGCTTCTTCAACCTGGGTGGGCGTGCACACGAATTGGGCGTCATGGAAGTCGCGCATTTCATCTGGAAGAAGTACGGCAGCTCGCAACGCGTGTTATTTGTCAGTGTGCCGTTCGAAGAAGTGCTGGGAGAAATTCTCGGCAAAGTCGATAACAGTCATATGGGCGTAGTATTGAAGCGTATGATGTTGCGCGCTTCCTCCCAAATTGCCGATCGACTGCACATCGACGCGTTGGTCACCGGAGAGGCGATCTCCCAGGTATCGAGCCAGACCCTGCCGAACCTGTCCGTGATCGATTGCGTGACCGACAAGCTGGTCTTGCGTCCGCTGATCGCCAGCCACAAGCAGGACATCATCGACCTGGCCAACGAAATCGGCACCGCCGACTTCGCCAGGCACATGCCGGAGTACTGCGGGGTCATCTCGGTGAACCCCAAGACTGCTGCCAAGCGCCATCGGGTGGAGCACGAAGAGAAAGAATTCGACATGGCAGTCCTTGAGCGTGCGCTCGAGAACGCCAAACTGGTACCGATCGATCGCGTGATCGACGAATTGGGCCAGGACCTGCAAATTGAAGAAGTCAGCGAAGCGCTGGCCGGTCAGATCGTGATCGACATCCGTCACCCGGATGCCGCTGAAGACGACCCGCTGGACCTTGCTGGCATCGAGGTACAAACGATGCCGTTTTATGCACTGAACGCTCGTTTCAAGGAACTGGACCCTACTCGCCAGTACCTGCTTTATTGCGACAAAGGCGTGATGAGTCGCCTGCATGCCCACCATTTGCTCAGTGAGGGACATGCCAATGTGCGCGTTTATCGACCGAGCTAAGTGCCCGGGGCTGTTTGCCTGTGGCTTGCGTCACCGGCCCCCCGACGCCGCCGTCAAGCTGTAACGGCAAGGCCTGACTCTACTGTAAATCGCTGCCAAGACTTGTCAGCGCACCGAATCCTCTGATCGAGATACACAAGTGATCGAAAATCTACGTAACATCGCCATCATTGCTCACGTTGACCATGGTAAAACCACCCTGGTAGACAAACTCCTGCGTCAATCCGGCACCCTGGAGCGCAACGAGCTCAACGACGAGCGCGTGATGGACTCCAACGACCAGGAGAAAGAGCGCGGTATTACCATTCTGGCGAAAAACACCGCCATCAACTGGAACGGCTACCACATCAACATCGTGGACACCCCGGGCCACGCCGACTTCGGCGGCGAAGTAGAACGCGTAATGTCGATGGTCGACTCCGTTCTGCTGCTGGTTGACGCTCAAGACGGCCCTATGCCGCAAACCCGTTTCGTGACCAAGAAGGCTTTCGAAGCCGGCCTGCGTCCGATCGTGTGCATCAACAAGGTTGACCGTCCAGGCGCGCGTCCGGATTGGGTTCTGGACCAGATCTTCGACCTGTTCGACAACCTGGGTGCCACCGAAGAACAGCTGGACTTCAAAGTCGTCTACGCCTCGGCCCTGAACGGTATTGCCGGTCTGGACCACAACGAAATGGCTGAAGACATGACCCCGCTGTACCAGTCGATCGTCGACAACGTACCAGCGCCGGCTGTTGACCGTGACGGTCCGTTCCAGATGCAGATCTCCGCACTGGACTACAACAGCTTCCTGGGTGTTATCGGTGTTGGCCGTATCGCTCGTGGTCGCGTCAAGCCGAACACCCCGGTTGTGGCTATCGGCGCCGACGGCAAGAAGCGTAACGGTCGTATCCTGAAGCTGATGGGTCACCACGGTCTGCACCGTGTAGACGTTGAAGAAGCTGCTGCAGGCGACATCGTGTGCATCAGCGGTATGGAATCGCTGTTCATCTCCGACACCCTGTGCACCCCGGACAACGTCGAAGCGATGAAGCCGTTGACCGTCGACGAGCCAACCGTTTCCATGACCTTCCAGGTAAACGACTCGCCATTCTGCGGTAAAGAAGGCAAGTTCGTGACTTCCCGTAACATCAAGGAACGTCTGGACAAAGAGCTGCTGTACAACGTTGCACTGCGCGTTGAAGAAGGCGACTCGGCTGACAAGTTCAAGGTATCGGGCCGTGGCGAACTGCACCTCTCGGTTCTGATCGAAACCATGCGTCGCGAAGGTTTCGAAATGGCTGTAGGCCGTCCGGAAGTGATCATCCGTCTGGTTGACGGCGTGAAGCACGAACCGTACGAAAACGTCACCATCGACCTGCCGGAAGAATCCCAAGGCAAGGTGATGGAAGAGATGGGCCTGCGTAAGGGTGACCTGACCAACATGGTGCCGGATGGCAAGGGCCGTGTGCGTCTGGAATACAACATCCCTGCTCGTGGTCTGATCGGTTTCCGTAACCAGTTCCTGACCCTGACCAACGGTGCTGGCATCCTGACCTCGATCTTCGACCGTTACGACGTGATGAAGTCCGGCGACATGTCCGGCCGTCAGAACGGCGTTCTGGTTTCGGTTGAAACCGGCAAGGCACTGACCTACTCCCTGGAAACCCTGCAGGCGCGTGGCAAGCTGTTCGTTGAACACGGTCAGGAAATCTACAACGGTCAGATCGTTGGTCTGAACAGCCGTGACAACGACCTGGGCGTCAACCCTACCAAGGGCAAGAAGCTCGACAACATGCGTGCTTCGGGTAAAGACGAAACCATCGCCCTGGTTCCACCTGTTCGCTTCACCCTGGAACAGGCCCTGGAATTCATCCAGGACGACGAGCTGTGTGAAGTGACTCCTAAGTCCATCCGTCTTCGCAAGAAGATCCTGGACGAAAGCGAGCGTACCCGCGCTGCCAAGAAAGCCAAGGCATAAGATTTAGCCCCGGCTGAACGAAAACGCCCCCGGTCGAGAGATCGGGGGCGTTTTTGTTTGTCTGCGATTTGTGCGGTGCCAGGTTGATCGTTCCCACGCTCTGCGTGGGAACGCCTCTTGTGACGCTCTGCGTCACGCTTTTGGGGCGCGGAGCGTCCCTGGCTGCATTCCCACGCGGAGCGTGGGAACGATCAGATCAGAACCGCTCGATACTCCGGGAATTGGTTTCACGCACCACTTCCTTGGGCTTGTACGCGCAATACCCCGGCCGCGGGCCGATTTTCGGGTGGTTGCGGCACGTATCCGGGCGCTTTTCATAAATAGTGCACAGACGGCTCTTACGATCCAGATAAAGGCAATCGTTGTTGCTCATGCGCTGGAGGGTGAAGATCTCGGACTTCTGGTTATAGCGCTCGACGATCCCTTCCTTCTGCAGGCGCTTGGCGATGTTCTTTGGCGGGTCGCCGCGTTCGAACTCGTCGACGATGCCGATGCGGATCAGGTCCTTGATCTTGACCTCGACCGGCAGGGTGCAGCAGCTCGATAGGCAGGAGCCGCACATTGGGGCAGAGTACTTGGCCCAGGTGTCGAGTCGGTCGATCTCCGCGGCGGCGATCAGGTTGGGCTTCATCATCGGTTGTTACCAGCGTGTGCATCAGGGCGCGCGATCATACCGGGACTGGTGGATTTTTGAACAACCTTTCGCCAGTTTTTTTTCATGGGCATCCACGCAGCACCACTAATCCGGCACGGCCCCTGCATTGAATCAGGTACATGACAATGTATTGCCGGCTTGATGCGCATTAACAGGAAAAACTGCCGAACCAGAGTCTATACCGTTTGTCAGACCGTCTAGTCTCAGACAACTCCAAGCTCGCTCGAGGTCCTATCGATGACTCAAGAACCACTTGTTCGCGAAGCAGAGGTGGCCGCATTCCGCGACGCCGTCTTGACCAAACTCACCTACGCGGTGGGCAAAGACCCGGATCACGCCTTCGATCATGACTGGTTCGAAGCCATTGCCCTGGCAGCGCGTGATCACATGGTCGAGCACTGGATGGACCACACTCGGCAGATTTACCGCAAAGGACAGAAACGGGTTTATTACCTCTCCCTGGAATTTCTGATCGGCCGACTGCTTTACGACAGCCTGAGCAATCTCGGCCTGCTCGACGTGGCACGCGAAGCCCTGACCGAACTCGGCGTCGATCTTGAACGCATCCGCCTGCTGGAGCCTGATGCGGCGTTGGGCAACGGTGGTCTTGGACGACTGGCGGCGTGTTTCATGGAAAGCATGTCGACCCTGGGCATCGCGGGTCATGGCTACGGCATTCGTTACGAGCACGGCCTGTTTCGTCAGGCCATCGTCGACGGTTGGCAACAGGAACAGACCGAGCACTGGCTGGACTTCGGCAATCCGTGGGAGTTCGAGCGCCCAGAAGTGGTTTACCCGATCGGCTTCGGTGGCGGCGTCGAGACCGTGACCGACAGCGAAGGCAAATCCAAGCAAGTCTGGCACCCGGCGGAAACCGTACGGGCCATTGCCTATGACACACCCGTGGTCGGTTGGCGCGGGGCAAGCGTGAACACGTTGCGGCTGTGGCGTGCGCGGGCTATGGAAGATTTGCACCTGGAACGCTTCAATGCCGGCGATCACCTGGGGGCGGTGGCGGAAGTGGCCCGGGCCGAAAGTATCTCTCGAGTACTGTACCCGGCAGACAGCACCGAGGCCGGCCAGGAACTGCGGTTGCGCCAGGAATATTTCTTCGTTGCCGCCTCCCTGCAGGACTTGCTGCGCCGTCATCGCAACATGCACACCTCCGTCCTGACCCTGGGCGATCACGCAGCGATCCAGCTCAACGACACCCACCCCTCGATTGCCGTGGCCGAGTTAATGCGCCAATTGGTGGATGTCTATGACGTGGCGTGGGACGCGGCCTGGCAGGTGACGGTCGACACGCTTTCCTACACCAACCACACGTTGCTGCCCGAGGCGCTGGAAACCTGGCCGGTAGGCCTGATGGAGCGCATGCTGCCACGGCACATGCAGATCATTTACCTGATCAATGCCCAGCACATCGACTCGCTGCGGGCCAAGGGCATCCATGATTTCGATGTGTTGCGCGCGGTGTCCTTGATTGAGGAAGACAACGGTCGACGTGTGCGCATGGGCAACCTGGCGTTCCTCGGCTCCCACAGTGTCAACGGCGTATCCGGCTTGCACACGCAACTGATGCGCAAGACGGTGTTCTCCGAGCTGCACAAGCTCTATCCGCAACGGATCAACAACAAGACCAATGGCATCACGTTCCGCCGCTGGCTGTACCAGGCCAACCCGGAGCTGACCTCGATGCTGGTCGATGCCCTGGGCCCGGACTTGCTGGACAAGCCCGAGGAGCGACTGCTCGACCTGCAGCCATTCGCCGACAAGCCAGCGTTCCGCAAGGCCTTCGCCGAACAGCGTCTGCACAGCAAAAAGGCCCTGGCCTACCTGATTCACGAACGTTTGGGGGTGGCGGTCAACCCGGCGGCGATGTTCGACGTGCAGGTCAAGCGGATCCACGAATACAAGCGCCAACTGCTCAACCTGATGCACACCGTGGCGTTGTACCAGGCGATTCGTGCGGAACCTGAAATCGACTGGGTGCCACGGGTGAAGATCTTCGCCGGTAAAGCGGCGGCCAGTTATCACCAGGCCAAGTTGATCATCAAGCTGACCAACGACATCGCCCGGGTGGTGAACAACGACCCGACTGTACGCGGATTGCTCAAGGTCGTGTTCCTGCCCAACTACAACGTCAGCCTGGCGGAGAGCATTATTCCGGCGGCGGATCTGTCCGAGCAGATCTCCACTGCCGGCTTTGAAGCCTCGGGGACCAGCAACATGAAATTCGGCCTCAACGGTGCATTGACCATCGGCACGCTGGACGGTGCCAACGTGGAGATGTCCGAGCGCATCGGCGCGGAGAACATGTTCATCTTTGGTCTCAGTGCCCAGCAGGTCGAAGCGCGCAAGCAGAACCACGAGTTCAGCGCAGTGCCGGACATTGCCGCGTCCCATCGACTCAATGATGTATTGCAAGCCATTCGCGGCGGGGTGTTCTCGCCGGATGATCCGTCCCGTTACACCGGCTTGATCGATTCGTTGGTGGATTACGACCGCTTCCTTGTCTGCGCCGATTTCGACTCCTACTGGAATGCGCAGATGCGCGTCGAAGCCCTTTGGCACGATTCCCAGGAATGGTGGCGATCGGCGGTGTTGAACACCTCGCGCATGGGCTGGTTTTCTTCTGACCGGACGATTCGCGAGTACGCCACGGATATCTGGAAGGCGTTGGAGTAACTTTTCCAGCGGGTCGATATACTGGCAGCCGTAAAAGATCGCAGCCTCCGGCAGCTCCTACAGGGATTTGTATGTCCTTGTAAGGGCTGCCGGAGGCTGCGATCTTTTTGGAGCTGGCTGCGCTAATCTTCCTGGATTGCGCTTAGGGATATCGACCATGCAATGGATGTTCATGCTTGTGGGCCTGGTGCTGGGCTGGATACTCGACGAGTCGTTCAGCGATGCGTTGCTGGGCGCGTTACTCGGGTTGGGTATCGGGCAGGCCGTTCACATTGGCAGGCTGGGATCGCAGGCCATTGAGCAGCGTCGCCTGCTCGAACAGGCGCAACTTGCACTGCGCGCGGTCGAGCAACGCTTGGCTTTGCTTGAGGGGCCCGGGATCAAGGTGCCTGAAGCCAGCGCTGCCGCTCCAGTTGCTGACATCGCGGTCACTCAAGCCCCCGCCGAAACCCCTGAGCTGATCTGGGAACTGCCGCCCGATCTGGAGACGGCCACCGCTGCGGCTACCCAGTCCAGCCATACACAGCCCTTCGATGCATGGAAACCCGCGCCAGCCGACCGCGAACGCGCCCATCCCCCCGAACCAAGCCTCGTCGAGCGCGCCATCAACGCGGCGCGTGCGTGGTTATTGGGTGGCAACACCGTGCTGCGGGTCGGTGTGATGCTGTTGTTCCTCGGTCTGGCCTTCCTGCTGCGCTACGCCACCGAGGGCATGGTGGTGCCGATCGAATTGCGCTATGCCGGTGTCGCGGCGGTAGCGATGGGCCTGCTGGGCCTGGGCTGGTGGCTGCGAACGCGTAACAGTGCTTACGCCTTGATGCTGCAAGGCGCCGCTATTGCCGTGCTGTACCTGACGGTGTTTGCTGCGATGCGCCTGCATCCGTTGCTCGATCCCTCAGCGGCATTTGGCCTGTTGGTGGCGGTGACGGTGTTTTCGGCGATCCTGGCCATTACCCAGGACGCACTGGGCCTGGCCGCCGCCGCTGCGCTGGGCGGATTCGCCGCGCCGCTGCTGGCTTCCACGGGTGCCGGCAGTCACGTCGCGCTGTTCAGTTACTTCGCCTTGCTCAACGCCGGCATCCTCGTTATCGCCTGGTTCAAGGCCTGGCGCTTGCTCAACGTGATCGGCTTCACCGGCACCTTCGGTATCGGGTTCGCCTGGGGTTTGCGCTCCTATACGCCAGAGTTGCTGTGGAGCACCGAGCCGTTCCTGATTCTTTTCTTCGTGATGTACCTGGCCATTGGCTTGTTGTTCGCCCGACGTAAATTGCTGCATTTGGGGGACTCGCCTGAGGATGACAACCGTGAGGCGCTGTTGCGCTGGTCTGCGCGCAAGGGTGATTACGTCGACGGCACACTGCTGTTCGGTCCGCCTCTGGTTGGCTTTGGATTGCAGTTCGCCGTGGTTCAGCATCTGGAGTTCGCTGCCGCGTTCAGCGCCCTGGCGCTCGGCATGATCTACATGGGCTTGGCTCGGATGCTGATGGGACGAGCATTGCTGTTGGGGGAAACCTGCCTGGCGCTGGGCGTTATTTTCGCCAGCCTGGCGATTCCCTTGGGGCTGGATGCGCGGTGGACGAGTGGCGCCTGGGCGGTGGAAGGCGCGGGGATTTTCTGGCTGGGCCTGCGTCAGCAGCGCTCGCTCGCTCGTGCATTTGCCTTGTTGTTGCAAGCGGGCGCGGCGCTGGTGTTTCTCAGTGAATTGCGCAGCGGTGAGAATAGCCTGCTTGATGGCACGCCGCTGGGAGCGTTGTTGCTCGGCGGCGCACTGCTGTTCAGTTTCCATCAGTTGCACAAGGCCTTGCCTGGGCAGGTGTCGTCCTGGGAGCGTCATGTCTTGCCGGTTCTGGCCGCTCTCGGCCTGGCATTTGTCTACTTGCTGGCGCCGATGTTCTTTTTCGCCCATGGCACGTCAATCAGTTGGGCAATGGCCGGGCTGCTGACTTTGTTCGTCGGTCTGCACCTGCGCTCGGCTACATTCCTGCTGAGCGCGTTTGTCGTTCAGTTGCTGGGCGCCGTGCTGTTCCTGGTGGCTGAACCTCTGGTCAGCGAAGGCGTGCGGCCGTTGGCTCATGCTGGCTTCTGGTCACCGCTGATGCTGGGCCTGGTCGCATTGATCGGGGCGTGGCGTTTGCAAGTCGGCTTTGCTGTCACGGTGATCGATGGTGTGAACCTGCAGCGTTTGTCGCGGGTGTTGCTGGCGTGGGGAGCAGGGTGGTGGGCGCTGGCCTGGGTCAGTGAAGTGCTGCTGTTTGCACCGTTGCCCCTGCAGGCGACATTGCTGCTGGCAGCCGCGGCAACCAGTGTGGCGCTGTGGGCCATGTTGGCGCTGCGCCTGGCGTGGCCCGCGCTGGGCGTGCTCTGCACCTTGCTGATCCCGGCTGCCGGCCTGGTGTTGCTCGCCGCTTGGCATCCGCGCTTTCATCCGGCCGCCAACGCCGGCTGGCTGCTGTGGGCCGTGGTGTTCATCGTGCATTTCCTGTCCTTGCGACGCTTGGCGCCGATCCTGCCGAGCGCTGCCCTGAGCAGCGCTCACGTACTCGGTTGTTGGTTGCTGATCGGTGTGCTGGCCCTGGAGCTGCGTTATGGCTTGCTGCTGTTGTCCGAGCACTACAACGCCTGGCGCTGGCTGGGCTGGGCGCTGCTGCCGAGCTTATACCTGGTGCTGATGGCGGCACCGCGTGCCTGGCCCTGGCCGGTGTCGGTCTACGCTCGCGAATACCGTGTGTATGCCGCCGCGCCTTTGGCATTGTTGATGCTGGGCTGGTTCTGGCTGGCCAATACGGTCAGTGATGGCAAGGCTGATCCCTTGCCCTATTTACCGCTGGTCAACCCGCTGGAATTGGGCCTGCTGTTTGCGTTGTTCGGTGTCTACGCCTGGTCCCGCAGTGAGGCAGCGCAACAGGTGATTCCCGGGAGCTACAGCGCTGCTGTGGCGGCCGCTGTGCAAGCGATCGTCGGCGCTTCGCTGTTCACGTTCTTCACTGCCCTGGTGATGCGCACGGCTCACCATTGGGGCGGCGTACCGTTCGAGCTGCCCGCCTTGCTCGAGTCGATGCGGGTCCAGGCCGGCCTGTCCATCGTCTGGACCTTGATGGCGCTGGGTTTGATGATTGGTGGCCATTTGCGTCATCGGCGTGAAGTCTGGTTGATCGGTGCGGCCCTGATTGGCGTGGTGGTAGCGAAACTGTTCTTCGTCGAATTGAGCAACCGTGGCGGGTTGGCGCGGATCGTGTCGTTTATCGGCGTGGGCGTGCTGCTGCTGGTAGTGGGCTATTTCGCCCCGTTGCCACCCAGGCGCGTCGAAACTGCCGGGGCCCCCGAAAAGCCGGCGCCGCAAACCGAAGGAGTGTCGTCTTGAGTCAAAAGCTGAACCGGGCCTGGTTGGGTATCTTTGCAATGGGCATGGCACTCTCTGTCTCTTTCCAGGAAACGTGGGCCCAGGAATCACCGGCGGACTTTGCCACGCATGTGCCGTTGTCCGTGAGCGGTGAAGGTCCGTGGTATCGCGTTGAGCTGCCCCTGGCTGTGCAACTGAGCGCACGCCAGACCGACCTCAGTGATGTGCGCGTGTTCAACGCCGCTGGCGAACCGCAAGCCTATGCCCTGTCACGGGCAAACGCACAAGCTGACGACAACCCTACGTTGACTGACGTCAAATGGTTCCCGCTTTATGACTCGGCGGATGCCACCGGGCATGCCCCGAGCGTTCGCGTGCAAGCGAGCGCCAATGGCACCCTGGTCCAGGTGCAGCCTTCCACTGAGTTGGAGGTGGGGGAGGAAGCGTTACGTGGCTGGCTACTGGATGCCAGCGCGATCAAGGCGCCGCTGCAGCAGTTGATCCTCGACTGGACCAGTGAGCGTGATGGCTTCCAGCGGTTCAGCATCGAGGCCAGCGACGATTTGCAGCATTGGCAGTCTTGGGGCGAGGGGCAACTGGCGCGGCTGACGTTTGCCGATGAGCGGGTCGAGCAGCATGAGGTCAGCCTGCCGGGGCAGTCTGCACGCTATCTGCGCTTGCTGTGGGACTCGCCGCAATCGGCGCCGATACTGACATCGGCGCAGTTGCAAAGCGTGCGTAGCTTACCGCTGCCGTTGACCTGGTCCCACGCGTTGGACGGCAATAGCGTGAAGGCAGGTGAATACACCTGGCAATTACCGAGGGGGCTGAACGTCGAGCGAGTGCAGGTTGAATTGAGTCAACCTAACAGCCTGGCGCCGGTCATCCTGTCTGGACGGCGCGACAGCAGCTTGCCGTGGCAACCGTTGAGCAGTGGCTTGCTCTATCGCCTGACCCAGAATGGCGAGGACGTGGTGCAGAACGAGTTGCAGTTGCCGGGGCAAGCCATACAACAGTTGAAACTGACCGTGGACGAGCGCGGTGGTGGCCTGGGCGCACAGGCGCCAACCGTGAAGTTTGCCGTGCGGGCCACGCAACTGGTGTTTCTGGCGCGCGGGTCAGAGCCCTATACGCTGGTACTGGGCAATGCGACGGTTAAGGCGGCGAACTTGCCATTGTCGACGCTGATTCCGGATTACAGCCCGGCTAAGCTGGCGACGTTGGGTCAGGCGTCGGTTGATGGTGGGGTGGTGACGACGCCGGCTGTTTCGACACTGCCGGCGGCGGTGGGCACCGACTGGAAGAAGTTTGGCCTGTGGGCGGTGTTGCTGCTTGGGGTTTTGTTTCTGGCGGCTATGGCATTCAGCCTGCTGCGCAAGCCGCCCGCCAACACCTGAAAATCGCTGGCGCTACGCACCATTCGCGAGCAGGCTCGCTCCCACAGGTTATGCGTTTCATGTGGGAGCGAGCCTGCTCGCGAAGGCGGTCGATCAGTCAATAAAAATGCTGATTTGGCCGCTACTTTCCTGCTCACATCCAGCCCATTTCCTACTACGCTGAACCCCGCGCCTGAACTCTCTTCAGCCGATCACGTCTGATAGGAGGAAATGCGCCCCGACTCGCGTTAAACTGCGCGGGTTTTTAGTCCCCCATTCCACCGGAGCCTTCCATGTCCCGCGTTACCTTGAGTCGCTATTTGATTGAGCAGACCCGCAGCAACAACACTCCTGCCGATCTGCGCTTCCTGATCGAAGTGGTGGCGCGTGCCTGCAAGGAGATCAACCACGCCGTGTCCAAGGGCGCCCTGGGTGGCGTTCTGGGCAGCATGGGCACCGAAAACGTCCAGGGCGAAGTGCAGAAGAAGCTCGACGTGATCTCCAACGAGATCCTGCTCGAAGCCAACGAATGGGGCGGTCACCTGGCCGGCATGGCCTCCGAAGAAATGGACAATGCCTACCAGATCCCGGGCAAATACCCGAAAGGCGCGTACCTTTTGGTTTTCGACCCGCTGGACGGTTCGTCGAACATCGACATCAATGCCCCGGTCGGCACTATCTTCTCGGTACTGCGTTGCCCGAACGAATACCTGAGCCAGAACGAGCCTTTGAATGAAAAGGCTTTCCTGCAGCCAGGCACCCAGCAAGTAGCCGCCGGTTACGCGATCTATGGTCCTCAGACCATGTTGATCCTGACCCTGGGCGACGGCGTGAAAGGTTTCACCCTGGACCGTGAAATGGGCAGCTTCGTACTGACCCACGAAAACATCACCATTCCTGAAGCGACCCAGGAATTTGCCATCAACGCGTCCAACCAGCGTCACTGGGAAGCACCGGTACAGCGCTACGTTGGCGAGTTGCTGGCAGGCGATGAAGGCCCGTTGAAAAAGAACTACAATATGCGTTGGGTCGCGGCCATGGTCGCCGACGTGCATCGCATCCTGACCCGTGGTGGCTTGTTCATGTACCCGCGCGACAACCGCGAGCCGTCCAAGCCAGGCAAATTGCGCCTGATGTACGAAGCCAACCCGATGTCGTTCCTGGTAGAACAGGCGGGCGGCGCGTCCACCGATGGTCACCAACGTATTCTCGACATCCAGCCTGAAGGTCTGCACCAGCGCGTAGCGGTGTTCCTCGGTTCGAAAGAAGAAGTTGCACGCGTTACGGCTTACCACAAGGAATAAACCATGAACGCGCCCTGGCAGCCGTTGCTCGATTGGTGGTTCGGTACAGCCGAAGAAGCCAGGGCAATCGCGGCTGACAAGGGCAAGTTGTGGTTCGGCAAGCGTGACAGCCAGGACCTCGAGGCGCGAGAGCGTTTCGGGGACCAGGTCGAGCAGGCACTGGCCGGCGGATTGACCAAGTGGATGCAATGTCCCGAAGGTTGGCTGGCACTGGTGCTGTTGCTTGATCAACTCCCCCGCATGATCTTTCGCGAGACCCCCAAAGCCTTTTCCGGTGATCTACGGGCCCAGAAACTGGTCGCCCAAGGCATTGCTGCGGATTTTGACCGGCAGTTATTACCGATTCAGCGAGTGTTCATCCTGCTGGTATTCGAGCACAGCGAGAACCTTGCGGTGCAGAACGAAGGCGTTTCGCGTCATATCGAACTGGTTGCGCAACAGCCGGAGAGTGATCGGGCATTGTTTGCCGATTATCTGGATTTTGCCGAGCGGCATCAGAAGGTGATTGCGCAGTTTGGACGGTTTCCGCATCGCAATGCGGTGTTGGGGCGCGAGTCTACGGCTGAGGAATTGGAGTTTCTGTCGAAACCGGGTTCAAGGTTCTGAATCTTCATCGCGGCTGATGCCGCTTTCGCGAGCAGGCTCGCTCCCACAGGGGTATGTGTTTCAACTGTGGGAGCGAGCCTGCTCGCGAAGGGGCCCGCAAGAGCGATTTAGATTCTGAAACTACCAACCAACTGCTTCAACCGCGCCGCCTGCTGTTCAAGATCAGCACATGCACGCAAAGTCGACTGCAGGTTCTCCACGCCTTCCTGGTTTAGCGTGTTGATCTCGGTGATGTCGACGTTGATCGACTCCACCACGGCTGTCTGCTCTTCCGTTGCGGTCGCAACGGATTGGTTCATTCCATCGATTTCGCCGATGCGCTGGGTCACGCTGCCCAGGCGCTCGCCGGCCTGGTTGGCGATACCGACGCTGCTTTCGCTCTGACGCTGGCTGTCGGTCATGATGGTGACCGCTTCCCGGGCGCCGACTTGCAGTTCCTCGATCATCTTCTGCACTTGCTGCGCCGAGTCCTGTGTGCGGTGGGCGAGGTTGCGCACTTCGTCGGCGACCACCGCAAAACCACGTCCGGCTTCACCGGCGCGCGCGGCTTCAATCGCCGCGTTGAGCGCCAGCAGGTTGGTTTGCTGGGAGATGCTGGTGATCACCTCCAGAATCTGCCCGATGTTGACGGTGTTGCTGTTTAGCGTCTCGATGTTGCCGCACGAGTCGCTGATCTTTGCCGACAGCTGGTGCATCGCCGAGATGGTTTTATCCACCACCTGCTGGCCCTCTTCGGCCAGCGCGCGCGCATCGCTCGAGTGCTGTGAGGCGAGGGCGGCGTTCTGGGCGATCTCCTGGGCGGCGGCGCCGAGCTGATTGATCGCGGCGGCGACGCTGCTGGTGCGGGAGGCTTGCTGATCGGAGTTGAACATCGACGAATTGGACGCGGCGACAACGCGCAGGGCCACTTCGTTGACTTGGCCCGTGGCCGAGGACACTTCGCTGATCGAGGTGTGGATGCGTTCGACGAAACGGTTGAATGACAGCCCCAGTGCACCGAATTCGTCATGGCCGTGGATGGTCAGGCGTTTGGTCAGGTCACCTTCGCCCTCGGCGATGTCGTGCATGGCACGGCCCATGGTCAGCAACGGCTGCATCAGGAAACTGATCAACATGCCCAGCAACGTGATGATGATCAACACTGCAATCACCATGGCAATGATCGCCGAGGTGCGGAATTCGCTCAGCATCGAGAGCGCGGTGTCCTGGTCCAGCACCAGTGCCACGTACCAGTCTGCAGACGGCACCCCGTTGACATGGGTGAAGGAGATGAACTGGCTTTTGCCGTCGATTTCGACTTCTTTCATGCCCGGGCTGACCGTCGGCGCACCGTTGGGGTAAGCGTCGGTGAGGTTCTTGAGTACCCATTTGCTGTCCGGGTGAATCAGGATCTTGCCGTCGGCACCCACGATGAAGGCATGGCCGTGGCCGCCGAAGTTCAGCGAGTTGATGATCGCACTGACGCTCGACAGGTCGATGTCGGCGCCGGCAACGCCAATCATCTGGCCCTGGCGCTGAACCGGGGTTGCCACCGTGATCACCAGCTTGCCGGAAGAGGCGGCGATGTACGGTTCGGTGACGATGGTCTGTTGCGCGCTGTTCGCAGCCTTGTACCAGCCGCGGGTGCGCGGGTCGTAATCCGGCGCGCGATTGCCCGCCGGGACCGAGAACATCACGCCATCGGCGCCACCGAAGTAACTCAACTGAAAGTTGCCGGTGTAGGCGGGCAGGTCGATGATTCGTTTCAGGCTGGCGGGGGCGTTACCGTCGGCACTGACCTGTTGGGCCATTGATTGCAGCAATTGCATGCGGCTTTCCAGCCAGGTCTGGATATTGCTGGTGGTCAGGCTGCCAAGTTCCTGCATCGAGGCTTCGGTGCTGCTGCGCAAGGTCTGGCGCTGGCGATAGTCGTTGAACAGGATGAAACAAGCGAATGCGACGGCCACCACGAGGGCGGCAGCCAACAAGATCTTGTGGCTGAATTTCATGTTTCTGGTCATTGGATGAGCTACCGCAGGAGATCGGGTCTACAAAAGGGGGAGCAAATGCCACGGGCGTGGCTTAGCGTTGCTTGTATGTCGACAGAACGGCGCCAAAGATTAGGCGCTTTATGCAAAAACCGATGAAATACCCGGACGGCGGGACGAAGTTCCTAATTTTTGTGAAAAGACAGACGAGCGGCCTGATAAATAGCCCGTCGGGCAGGGAACCAGATAGGGCTTTTCTCTTCTAAGGTTCAGCTTGGCAGTCATGCCAATACCCTCGTCCGTGGAGTTTCACATGTCGCTGCGATCCATCGCCCTGCTATCGTTTTGCGTGTTGTTGGCTGCGTGCAGCAAGGTCAATCAGGAAAACTACTCAAAGCTGTCGTCAGGAATGGCCAAGGCCGAGGTCGAGACCCTCTTGGGCAAACCTACCGATTGCTCAGGCGCGCTTGGAATGTCCAGTTGCACATGGGGCGACCAGAAGAGCTTTATCAGCGTGCAGTTCGCCGGTGACAAAGTGTTGATGTTTTCCGGCCAAGGCCTGAAGTAAACCGGGGCCACGTGCCCGCGGGAGAAAAACAATGAAGCGGTTATTGATCATGCTTTTTGCCGGCCTGGTGTTGGCCGGCTGTGCCAGTTCTGGCCAGGACCCGTTGGCGCCCAAAACCGCCAACAGTGTCAATCTCAAGCGCTATCAAGGTACCTGGTACGAGTTGGCGCGACTGCCGATGTACTTCCAGCGCGATTGTGCGCAGTCCGAAGCCCACTACACACTCAAGCCTGACGGTAACGTCGCGGTGTTGAATCGCTGCTTGACCCCGCAGTGGGAATGGGAAGAGGTCAGGGGCACGGCTTATCCACAGGTGCCAGGCAAGACCGACAAATTGTGGGTTGAATTCGATACCTGGTTTTCAAGGTTGATACCGGGTGTGGCGAAGGGCGAATACTGGGTGTTGTACGTCAGCGATGACTACAAGACTGCCATCGTTGGCGATCCTAGCCGCCGTTACCTGTGGTTGTTAGCGCGCACCCCGACCGTCAACGGTGTGGTGCGTGAAGAGTTGCTGAGCAAGGCGCGTCAGCAGGGTTACGACACCACGCGGCTGATCTGGCGAGCGTCGGATACGCAGATGGCCAAGACCTCCAACTGACGGTTAGCGCATAATCATTGTGGGAGCGAGCCTGCTCGCGAAGAGGGCGTGTCAGTTGACAGAGCTGTTGACTGAGACACCGCTTTCGCGAGCAGGCTCGCTCCCACAGTTGTTTTGGGGTCAGCCCAGGAGTTCGCGCAGGACTTGAGTGAAGGCGCGGCTGCTTTCCTCTTCCCCGGCATGACGCCCGTCACGCACGACCCACTGGCCATTGACCAGCACATCACGCACCTGACGATCTCCACCGGCAAACAACCAGCGATTCAGGATTCCATCGCCGCTCGCAGTGGCCAGGTATGGATCACTGCCGTCCAGTACCAGCCAGTCCGCACGCTTGCCAACCTCCAATGCACCTATCGGTTGCCCCAACGCCTGCGCACCGCCGTCCAGTGCAGCATCAAATAGCGTGCGGCCGACCATCGGCTGATCCGCGCCATACAAGCGATTGCGCCGTTGATCACGCAGGCGTTGCCCGTATTCCAGCCAACGCAGTTCTTCCACAACGCTCAACGACACATGGCTATCGGAACCAATGCCCATGCGCCCGCCCTGAGCAAGAAAATCCACCGCCGGGAATATCCCGTCGCCCAAGTTGGCTTCGGTGGTCAGGCACAAGCCGGCAATGGCCCGGCTCTTGGCCATCAGCGTGACTTCTTCCGGGTTGGCGTGGGTGGCGTGGACCAGGCACCAGCGTTGATCGACTTCGGTATTTTCATACAGCCATTGCAGTGGACGACGACCGCTCCAGCTCAAGCAGTCGTCCACTTCCTTTTGCTGTTCGGCAATGTGAATGTGCACCGGGCATTGCTTGTCGCTGGCCGCCAGCACTTCGCTGATCTGCTGCGGTGTGACCGCACGCAATGAGTGGAAACACAAACCCAGGGACTGTGCGGGTTGTTGCGCCAGTATCGGCTGCAGTCGCGATTGCAGCTTGAGGTAGTTCTCGGTGCTGTTGATAAAGCGACGCTGACCGTCGTTTGGCGTCTGGCCACCGAAACCTGAGTGGCTGTAGAGCACTGGCAGCAGGGTCAGGCCGATACCGGCGGCGCTGGCGGCCTGGCTGATGCGCAGCGCCAGTTCGGCGGGATCCGCGTAAGGCTGGCCGTGGGTGTCGTGGTGCACGTAATGAAATTCGGCCACCGAGGTGTAGCCTGCCTTGAGCATTTCGATGTACAGCTGGCGGGCAATGACGCCGAGTTGTTCCGGGCTGATTTTTCCGACGAGGCGATACATCAGGTCGCGCCAGGTCCAGAAACTGTCATTCGGGTTGCCTGCCACTTCCGCCAGCCCGGCCATGGCCCGCTGGAAGGCGTGGGAGTGCAGGTTCGGCATGCCTGGCAGCAGCGGACCGCTCAACCGTTCGGCGTCATCTGCATGGGAATCGGCCTGGATATGGGTCAGGACGCCATCGGCGCTGACCTCAAGACGTACATTGTTGGCCCATCCGTTAGGCAGCAGCGCGCGTTCGGCAAAGAAGGCGGACATGGTTCAGCACCCCATCGTGTGTTATTTGTATATACATATACAGACGTTTGCCTACCCGGTAAACTCCGGCAAGCTAGCGATATCAATCAAACGACCAAGGATTAACCGTGCCGACTCCGCCTCCAGTCTCTCCGTTGGCCGCGAACATGGGCGACAGTCCGGCGCCCTTGTACGCCCGCGTCAAACAGATGATCACCCAGCAAATCGACAGCGGTAACTGGCCGCCGCATTACCGCGTTCCGTCGGAAAGCGAGTTGGTCAGCCAGCTGGGTTTCAGCCGCATGACCATCAATCGCGCGTTGCGCGAAATGACCGCCGACGGTCTGTTGGTGCGCATGCAGGGTGTCGGCACGTTCGTCGCCGAGCCAAAAAGCCAGTCCGCGCTGTTTGAAGTGCACAACATTGCCGACGAAATCGCCTCCCGTGGCCATCGCCACACCTGCAAGGTGATCACTCTTGAAGAAGAGGCTGCAGGCTCCGAACGTGCCCTGGCGCTGGACATGCGTGAAGGGCAGAAAGTGTTCCATTCGTTGATCGTGCATTTCGAAAACGATATTCCGGTGCAAATCGAAGACCGCTTCGTCAACGCACTGGTGGCGCCTGACTACCTCAAGCAGGACTTCACCTTGCAAACGCCGTACGCCTATCTGAACCAGGTCGCGCCGCTGACCGAAGGCGAACACGTGGTCGAGGCGATTCTGGCCGAGCCGTCCGAATGCAAGTTGCTGCAGATTGAAAAAGGCGAGCCGTGCCTGCTGATCCGTCGCCGCACCTGGTCCGGCCGTCAGCCGGTGACCGCCGCCCGCCTGATCCACCCCGGTTCCCGTCATCGTCTGGAAGGACGCTTTCATAAATGAGCAGTTTGAAAGTTTTACGCGCCAAAGATTACCCGCGCATGCCGTGGAAAAACGGCGGCGGCAGCACCGAAGAGATCACCCGTGATGCCGGGACTGGCCTGGACGGTTTCGGCTGGCGCCTGTCGATTGCCGACATTGGCGAGTCGGGCGGGTTTTCCACCTTCGCCGGCTATGAGCGAATCATCACTGTGTTGCAGGGCGATGGCATGACCCTGTCGGTCGACGGTCAGGTCACGCGGCCATTGTTACCGATCGATCCATTTGCCTTCAGCGGCGAGAGCCAGGTGTCGTGCACCTTGCTGGGTGGGCCGATCCGCGATTTCAACCTGATATACGCGCCGCAACGTTACAGCGCACGGCTGCAATGGCTGAGCGGTGAGCAACGGTTTTTCAGTGAGGCGGGGATTGTGCTGGTGTTCAGCGTCAGCGATGCGCTTGAGGTGAAGGTCGGTAACGCTGCTTCGCAACTCGGTCGTCATGATTGCCTGCAACTCATCGGTAACACCGGCCTGCTGGAAGTCTCCAGTAATGGTGCCTGCTGCGTGATCGAGCTCACCGCACGCTGATTCAAAATCCTTAAAAGATCGCAGCCTTCGGCAGCTCCTACATTGAATGGTGTAAACCCTGTAGGAGCTGCCGAAGGCTGCGATCTTTTGCTTTCCAGCGTTCCCGAACGCGCACCACTTTGTTACCGAACGCCCCAGCGTGGCGCAAAACCACGTTCAAGTAACAACGCCACCCCTCTTCAAAAAATCCCCTCGAAAATTTTCATCTACGCCGCAACCCTTGATCCAGGCGCTCTCCAGCCATTTCAGAATTTTTCTTGAATGCTCATCCAACAAGTTGGCCGCTTGATTGCATATGCTTGTATGTACAAGTAAAGACGTATGCGTATGAGTCGGTCGAGACTCCCCGCAACGTCCACTGATTCGCTTGTGGCGCGTTGACGCGCACAGGCTGGCTTACCCACCGCCAGGGTTGGTTTGGATTGATCGCTGAGGAGTCTTTTTCGTGACTGACAATAAAACTACCAAGTTTCGTGACGTTGAAATCCGCGCTGCCCGCGGTAACAAGCTGACCGCCAAGAGCTGGCTGACCGAAGCGCCGCTGCGCATGCTGATGAACAACCTCGACCCGGAAGTCGCCGAGAACCCCAAGGAACTGGTGGTGTACGGTGGTATCGGTCGTGCGGCACGTAACTGGGAGTGCTACGACAAGATCGTCGAGAGCCTGACCAACCTGAATGACGACGAGACCCTGCTGGTGCAATCCGGCAAGCCGGTCGGCGTGTTCAAGACCCACGCCAACGCCCCGCGCGTCCTGATCGCCAACTCCAACCTGGTACCGCACTGGGCGAGCTGGGAGCACTTCAACGAGCTCGACGCCAAAGGCCTGGCCATGTACGGCCAGATGACCGCCGGCAGCTGGATCTACATCGGCAGCCAGGGCATCGTCCAGGGCACCTACGAAACCTTCGTCGAAGCCGGTCGCCAACACTACAACGATGACCTCAAAGGCAAGTGGGTACTGACCGCCGGACTGGGCGGCATGGGTGGTGCGCAGCCTCTGGCTGCCACCTTGGCCGGTGCATGCTCGCTGAACATCGAATGCCAGCAGGTCAGCATCGATTTTCGCCTGAAAAGCCGTTACGTCGACGAGCAAGCCAACGACCTCGACGACGCTCTGGCGCGCATCGCCAAATACACCAAGGAAGGCAAGGCGATCTCCATCGCCCTGTTGGGTAACGCCGCTGAAATCCTGCCGGAACTGGTCAAGCGCGGCGTGCGCCCGGACATGGTCACCGACCAGACCAGCGCCCACGACCCGCTCAACGGTTACCTGCCAGCTGGCTGGACCTGGGACGAGTATCGCGCCCGCGCCAAGACCGAACCGGCTGCGGTGATCAAGGCCGCCAAGCAATCGATGGCCGTGCACGTCAAGGCGATGCTCGTCTTCCAAAAACAAGGCATCCCGACCTTCGACTACGGCAACAACATCCGTCAGATGGCCCAGGAAGAAGGCGTGGAAAACGCATTCGACTTCCCGGGTTTCGTACCGGCCTACATCCGTCCGCTGTTCTGCCGTGGCATCGGCCCGTTCCGTTGGGCTGCGCTGTCGGGCAACGCTGAAGACATCTATAAGACCGACGCCAAGGTAAAAGAGCTGATTCCGGACGACGCCCACCTGCACAACTGGCTGGACATGGCGCGCGAGCGCATCAGCTTCCAGGGCCTGCCGGCACGTATCTGCTGGGTTGGCCTGGGCCTGCGCGCCAAGCTGGGCCTGGCGTTCAACGAAATGGTGCGTAGCGGTGAGCTGTCGGCGCCCATCGTGATCGGTCGCGACCACCTGGATTCCGGTTCTGTTGCCAGCCCGAACCGCGAAACCGAATCGATGCAGGACGGTTCCGATGCCGTGTCCGACTGGCCACTGCTCAACGCCCTGCTCAACACCGCAAGCGGCGCGACCTGGGTTTCCCTGCACCACGGCGGCGGCGTCGGCATGGGCTTCTCCCAGCACTCGGGCATGGTGATTGTCTGCGACGGCACCGATGAAGCGGCCGAGCGTATCGCCCGCGTCCTGCACAACGACCCGGCGACGGGCGTCATGCGCCACGCCGATGCCGGTTACCAGATCGCGATCGACTGCGCGAAGGAGCAGGGGCTGAACCTGCCGATGATCACCGGTAAATAAAAATGCGGGCCGCCTGTAATGGGTGGCCCGACGCATAACCTGTAGGAGCTGCCGCAGACTGCGATCTTTTGGCGTCATCAGTGACGCCGAAGATCAAAAGATCGCAGCCTGCGGCAGCTCCTACATAGAACAAAAACGACATCGACAAACAATCCACAGAGGTTGAATCATGGCTGTCAGCAGCGAGCGTGCAGGCAACAAACCGTTGATCGAGAAACGTTCGATCGACTACATCCCGGAAGCGGAAAGACACGGTCGTCTGTTTAGCCAGTTCACCCTGTGGATGGGTGCCAACCTGCAAATCACCGCGATTGTCACCGGGGCCCTGGCCGTGGTGCTGGGTGGTGACGTGTTCTGGTCGTTGATCGGTTTGCTGATCGGGCAAGTGCTCGGCGGCGGCGTAATGGCGTTGCATGCCGCGCAAGGCCCCAAGCTTGGCCTGCCGCAAATGATCTCCAGCCGCGTGCAGTTCGGCGTGTATGGTGCGGCGATCCCGATCGTGCTGGTGTGCCTGATGTACCTCGGTTTCACCGCAACAGGGACCGTGCTTTCCGGCCAGGCGCTGGGCCAGTTGTTTGGCGTCAGCGACAGCGTCGGGATCCTCATCTTCGCCAGTGTCATCGTGCTGGTCACGGTGCTCGGTTATCGGGTGATCCATTGGATCGGCCGTGTTGCCAGTGTCATTGGTGTGATTGCCTTTGTTTACCTGTTCAGCCGTCTGATGAGCCAGGTTGACGTTGGCGCACTGTTGCAGATCCGCCACTTCAGCTGGAGCAGTTTCTTGCTCGCGGTGTCGCTTGCGGCGTCCTGGCAAATCGCTTTCGGCCCTTACGTGGCCGACTATTCACGTTACCTGCCGAGCAAGACTTCCTCGGTGAAAACCTTTTTTGCCGCTGGCGCAGGTTCGGTGATTGGTGCACAGGTGGCGATGATCCTCGGCGTGTTCGCTGCCGCTTCGGCCAACGGGCAATTCGCCGGTCACGAAGTGGCCTACATCGTCGGCCTGGGCGGTACCGGTGCCACTGCTGCGCTGCTGTACTTCAGCATCGCGTTCGGCAAGGTCACCATTTCCACACTGAACTCATACGGCAGCTTCATGTGCATCGCGACCATCATCAGCGGTTTCCGTGGTGAGCTGAAAGTAACGCGCTTGCAGCGTCTGGTGTTCGTGCTGGGCATCGTCGGTGCTGCGACCCTGATGGCATTGCTCGGCCAGCACTCGTTCCTTGGTGCGTTCAAGTCCTTCATCCTGTTCCTGCTGGCGTTCTTCACGCCATGGAGCGCGATCAACCTGGTGGACTACTACTGCATCACCCGCGAGCGTTATGACGTGCCTGCGCTGGCCGATCCGAACGGTCGCTACGGTCGTTGGAACGCCCTTGGTATCAGCGTCTATGTTTTCGGTGTGCTGGTGCAGCTGCCGTTCATCGCCACCAAGTTCTATACCGGTCCGCTGGTGAATGCCCTCGGAGGGGTGGATATCTCCTGGATCATCGGTCTGGTGATCCCTGCAGCCCTGTACTACGTGTGTGCGAAAAAATGGCACGGCTCAGTGCCCGATCACCTGATCCTGCCGGTCGAGCAGGACAGCGTTGTAAAACCTATAACAAGCAGGGCCGGTCGTGCTGCGGCGCAGGCCTGATTGGACGTGGACAGGGCTGGATGCCTCTTGACTGCCGTAAGCCAATTCATGATTAGGAGCGTCATTACAATGAAATCGAACAAGACCCTGCTGACCACATTGCTTTCCATGGGCCTGCTCGCCAGTGCCGGCGCCACTCAGGCGGCGGGTTGGTGCGAGTCGGGCAAACCGGTGAAATTCGCCGGCCTGAACTGGGAAAGCGCCATGTTGCTGACCGACGTGATGCAAGTCGTGTTGGAAAAAGGCTACGACTGCAAGACCGACAGCCTGCCGGGCAACTCCATCACCATGGAAAACGCCCTGAGCAGCAACGATATCCAGGTGTTCGCCGAAGAGTGGGTCGGCCGCAGCGAGGTCTGGAACAAGGCAGAGAAGGCCGGCAAGGTCGTCGGTGTCGGCGCTCCCGTCGTCGGCGCGATCGAAGGCTGGTACGTGCCGCGCTACGTGATCGAAGGCGATGCCAAGCGCAAGCTGGAAGCCAAGGCCCCGGACCTGAAAAACATCGCTGACCTGGGCAAATACTCCGCCGTGTTCAAGGACGCTGAAGAGCCATCCAAAGGGCGTTTCTACAACTGCCCGGCCGGCTGGACCTGTGAGCTGGACAACAGCGAAATGCTCAAGAGCTACGGCCTGGAAAGCACCTACACCAACTTCCGCCCTGGCACCGGCCCGGCGCTGGATGCCGCCGTACTGTCGAGCTACAAGCGCGGCGAGCCGATCCTTTTCTACTACTGGTCGCCAACGCCATTGATGGGCCAGGTCGACGTAGTGAAGCTCGAAGAGAAACCCGGTGTGAACAAGACCGTGACCATCAAGGTCGGCCTGTCCAAGACTTTCCACGACGAAGCACCGGAACTGGTGGCCGTGCTGGACAAGGTCAACATTCCGATCGACCTGCTGAACCAGAATCTGGGTCGCATGACCAAAGAGCGGATCGAGTCGCCAAAACTGGCCAAGATCTTCTTGAAGGAACATCCTGAAGTCTGGCACGCCTGGGTAAGTGAAGACGCAGCCAAGAAAATCGACGCGGCCTTGTAGGTTGGGCTTCTCCGGCGGTCGGTAACGGCTGTCGGATGCTTGATCGCAACCCCTTGATTGAGAGTCTCTTATGTTTCCCGAAAGCTTTACCTTTTCCATCGCCGACTGGGTCAACGGTTGGGTCGATTCGCTGGTCACCAACTACGGCGATGTGTTCCGCAGCATCTCCGACACTCTGTTGTGGGCCATCGTCAATCTTGAAGGGCTGCTGCGTGCGGCGCCCTGGTGGCTGATGCTGGCAATCGTGGCGGGCGTTGCCTGGCATGCCACCCGCAAAGTCGTGACCACCGCCGTGATCGTCGGCTTGCTGTTCCTGGTGGGCGCGGTTGGCCTCTGGGACAAGCTCATGCAGACCCTGGCGCTAATGATGGTGGCCACGGTCATTTCGGTGCTGATCGGCATCCCGTTGGGCATCCTCTCGGCGCGTAGCAATCGCCTGCGTTCGGTACTGATGCCGTTGCTGGACATCATGCAGACCATGCCGAGCTTCGTGTACCTGATCCCGGTGCTGATGCTGTTCGGCCTGGGCAAGGTTCCGGCGATTTTCGCGACCGTGATCTACGCCGCGCCACCGCTGATCCGTTTGACCGACCTGGGTATTCGCCAGGTTGACGGCGAGGTGATGGAAGCGATCAACGCCTTCGGTGCCAACCGTTGGCAGCAACTGTTCGGCGTGCAACTGCCGCTGGCCCTGCCTAGCATCATGGCCGGGATCAACCAGACCACCATGATGGCCCTGTCGATGGTGGTGATCGCCTCGATGATTGGTGCCCGTGGCTTGGGCGAAGACGTGTTGGTGGGGATTCAGACCCTCAACGTTGGACGCGGCCTGGAAGCCGGTCTGGCGATCGTGATTCTGGCAGTGGTGATCGACCGCATTACACAAGCGTACGGTCGCGCACGGCATGAGGTGAGCAAATGAACAACGCAACCGTGAGCAAGATTGAAGTCAAGAACGTCTTCAAGATTTTCGGCAACCGCGCCAAGGATGCCCTGGCGATGGTTGGCCAGGGTAAGACCAAGGATCAGGTGCTGGCCGAAACCGGCTGTGTGGTCGGGGTAAACGATTTGTCCCTGAGCATCGGCAGCGGCGAGATCTTCGTGATCATGGGCCTGTCGGGTTCCGGAAAATCCACCCTGGTACGTCACTTCAACCGCCTGATCGACCCGACCAGCGGCGCGATCCTGGTGGACGGTGTGGACATCCTGCAATACGACATGGAAGCCCTGCGCGAATTTCGCCGGCGCAAGATCAGCATGGTGTTCCAGAGCTTCGGCCTGCTGCCGCACAAGAGCGTGCTGGACAACGTCGCCTACGGCTTGAAAATCCGTGGCGAAAGCAAGCAGATGTGCGCCGAGCGCGCGCTGCACTGGATCAACACCGTGGGCCTCAAGGGCTACGAGAACAAATACCCGCACCAGCTCTCCGGCGGCATGCGTCAACGTGTGGGTTTGGCCCGTGCTTTGGCGGCGGACACCGACATCATCCTGATGGACGAAGCCTTCAGTGCCCTCGACCCGCTGATTCGCGCCGAGATGCAGGACCAGTTGCTGGAACTGCAGAAGACCCTGCACAAGACCATCGTCTTCATCACCCACGACCTCGACGAGGCTGTGCGCATCGGCAACCGCATCGCGATCCTCAAGGACGGCCGCCTGATCCAGGTCGGCACGCCGCGAGAGATCCTGCATTCGCCAGCGGATGAGTATGTCGACCGGTTCGTGCAGCGACGGGCGGCGGTGGTTTAAAGATGATCGTTCCCACGCTCTGCGTGGGAACGCATCCCGTGACGCTCTGCGTCACCCATGCGCAGGGCTCGAGCCTTACGTTGATTTCGGGACGCGGAGCGTCCCAGGCGGCATTCCCACGCAGAGCGTGGGAACGATCAGGATCAAGAGGTTGAAGATGTCCCAGGCTGAAAAAATCGTTATCGCCGATGCCCCGTTGCGTTGGCAGGATGTGGTTGCCGTAGCCCGCCATGGCGCACAGCTTGAGCTGTCGGAGCAGGCCTGGGCACGCATCGAAAATGCCCAGGCGATCGTCCAGCGCATCGTCACCAGCGGCGAACGCGCCTATGGCGTGAATACCGGGCTGGGCGCTTTGTGCAACGTCTCGCTCAAAGACGAACAACTCAGCCAACTGTCGCGCAATACCTTGCTCAGTCACGCCTGTGGCGTGGGTGCCCCACTGGCCGACGAGCAGACTCGCGCGATCATGTGCGCGGCGATCCGCAACTATTCCCACGGCAAATCCGGCATTCATCGCCGAGTGGTCGAAGCCTTGCTGGCGTTGCTCAATCGCGGCATCACTCCGCAAGTGCCGTCTCAGGGTTCGGTGGGCTACCTGACCCACATGGCCCACATCAGCATCGCCCTGCTGGGTGTCGGCAACGTCAGCTATCGCGGGCAAGTCGTGTCGGCGCAACAAGCGTTGGCCGAAGAGGGCCTGCAACCGGTTCAACTCGGCGCCAAGGACGGCCTGTGCCTGGTCAACGGTACGCCGTGCATGAGCGGCCTCAGTTGCCTGGCCATTGCCGACGCCACGCGCCTGCTGCAATGGGCCGATGTGATCAGCGCCATGAGCTTCGAGGCCCAGCGTGGCCAGATTGCAGCGTTCGATGCCGAGATCATCGCCCTCAAGCCGCATCCGGGCATGCAACAGGTCGGGATCAACTTGCGGGCGCTGCTCGATGGCAGTGAAGTGATTGCCCAAAGCAAAGGCATTCGTACGCAGGATGCATTGAGTATCCGCTCGATTCCGCAAGTGCACGGCGCCGCTCGCGATCAGCTTGAGCACGCGATCAAGCAAATCGAAACCGAACTCAATGGCTGCACGGATAACCCGTTGTTGCTGGGTACGCCGGACAACTTCCGCGTCATGTCCCAAGCCAATCCACACGGCCAGTCCGTGGCAATGGCGGCAGACCTGCTGGCGATTGCCATGGCCGAAATCGGCTCCATCGCCGAGCGGCGCCTGGACCGTTTGATCAACCCGCACGTCAGCGGCCTGCCGGCGTTCCTGGTGGCCAACCCGGGGGTGAACTCCGGGATGATGATCGTGCAGTACGTCGCCGCGTCGCTGTGTGCGGAAAATCGCCAACTGGCGCAACCGGCGGTGCTCGACAACTACGTCACCTCGGGCTTGCAGGAAGACCACCTGAGCATGGGCACCAACGCCGCATTGAAGCTGCACCGCGCGTTGGAAAACTGCACGCAGATTCTCGCCATCGAGTACTTGCTGGCGGCCCAGGCTTTCGAGTTCCTGAAAGAACAGCGTTTCGGGGCCGGCACCGATGCCGCGTGGCGCCTGCTGCGCGAACGCGTTCCGGCCTACGATCAGGACCGCTGGCTGGCGCCGGACATCGCCGCCGCTGCCGGCGTATTGAAAGACCCGGCTTTGTTGCAAAAGGCTTTACCGAATCTGAACTGATTTCCATACCAAACCAGCGTGCCAAGGCGCCAGCCCTTTCAAAAAGAGGGAAGCGACGGACAACGGATTAATCCGGAGCGTCTGGTAGTTAATAACAAACTCTCAAAAGGAGCATGAAATGACTGCGCTTAACTTGATTCCTGGCCAACTGAGCCTTGCCCAATTGCGTGATGTTTATCAGCAACCGGTCAAAATCACCCTCGACCACAGCGCCGCGGCCCAGATCGAAGCCAGCGTCGCCTGCGTGGAGCAGATCCTCGCCGAAAACCGCACCGCCTACGGTATCAACACCGGTTTCGGCCTGCTGGCCTCGACCCGCATTGCCAGCGAAGACCTGGAAAACCTGCAGCGCTCGCTGGTGCTGTCCCACGCTGCTGGTGTCGGCGAGCCGATTAGCGACGCGCTGGTGCGCCTGGTCATGGTGCTCAAGGTCAACAGCCTGAGCCGTGGTTTCTCCGGTATTCGTCGTGTAGTCATCGACGCGCTGATCGCCCTGATCAACGCCGAGGTGTATCCGCACATTCCGCTGAAAGGTTCGGTCGGAGCGTCCGGCGACCTGGCCCCGTTGGCGCACATGTCGCTGGTACTGCTGGGTGAAGGCAAGGCGCGCTACAAAGGCGAGTGGATGGAAGCGAGCGAAGCGCTGAAAGTCGCTGGCCTGACTCCGCTGACCCTGGCTGCGAAAGAAGGCCTGGCATTGCTCAATGGCACGCAAGTATCCACGGCTTTCGCCTTGCGCGGTCTGTTCGAAGGTGAGGACCTGTTCGCTGGAGCCCTGGCTCTGGGTGGCCTGACCGTTGAAGCGGTCCTGGGTTCGCGCTCGCCATTCGACGCACGCATTCACGCCGCCCGTGGCCAGAAAGGCCAGATCGATGCCGCTGCCGCCTACCGCGACCTGCTGGGCGAGCGCAGTGAAGTTTCTGATTCTCACCAGAACTGCGAAAAGGTCCAGGACCCGTACTCCCTGCGCTGCCAGCCGCAAGTCATGGGCGCCTGCCTGACCCAGTTCCGCCAGGCTGCCGAAGTGCTGGCGATCGAAGCCAACGCAGTATCCGACAACCCGCTGGTATTTGCCGCAGAAGGTGACGTGATTTCCGGCGGCAACTTCCACGCAGAACCGGTGGCCATGGCCGCTGACAACATGGCCTTGGCCATTGCTGAAATCGGCTCCCTGAGCGAGCGTCGCATTTCGTTGATGATGGACAAGCACATGTCGCAACTGCCGCCGTTCCTGGTGGCCAATGGCGGCGTCAATTCCGGCTTCATGATCGCCCAAGTGACCGCAGCGGCGCTGGCCAGCGAGAACAAGGCGCTGTCCCATCCGCATTCGGTGGACAGCCTGCCGACTTCCGCCAACCAGGAAGATCACGTGTCCATGGCTCCGGCCGCAGGCAAGCGTCTGTGGGAAATGGCCGAGAACACCCGTGGCATCCTGGCTGTGGAATGGCTGGCCGCCGCTCAGGGCCTGGACCTGCGCAATGGCCTGAAGACGTCGCCGAAGCTGGAAAAGGCTCGGGCCATCCTGCGTAAGGAAGTGCCGTTCTATGAGAAGGACCGCTTCTTTGCACCTGACATCAATGCGGCGACCGAGTTGTTGGCTTCGCGTTGCTTGAACGAGCTGGTTTCGGCGAAGTTGCTGCCTAGCCTCTAACCCGCCCCCAACCGATCGTTCCCACGCAGAGCGTGGGAACGATCAACCATCGGAGGATCCGAATGAAAACCCTCTGGCAACACTGCCACGTCGCAACCATGGCCCAGGGCGTCTACTCGATCATCGAGGATGCGGCCATCGTGACGTCCGATGCACATATAGAGTGGATCGGCCCGCGCCGTGAGCTGCCGTCCGGCGAGTACTCGGTGGTCAATGACTTGAACGGGGCCTGGGTCACGCCGGGCCTGATCGACTGCCATACCCACACGGTGTTCGGCGGTAACCGCAGCGGTGAATTCGAGCAGCGTCTGCAAGGCGTTAGCTACGCGCAAATCGCCGCCAGCGGCGGGGGTATCGCCAGCACCGTGCGTGCCACTCGCGCAGCCAGTGAAGATGAACTGTTCGCCAGCGCCGCCAAGCGCCTGAAAAGCCTGATGCGCGACGGTGTCACCAGCATCGAAATCAAATCCGGGTACGGCCTCGACCTGGCCAACGAACGCAAGATGCTGCGGGTCGCCCGTCGCCTCGGTGCCGAGCTGCCGGTCAGCGTACGCAGCACCTGCCTGGCGGCTCACGCCTTGCCGCCGGAGTACACCGATCGCGCCGACGATTACATCGATCACATCTGCAGCGAAATGCTCCCGGCCCTGGCCGCCGAAGGGCTGGTGGACGCGGTGGATGCCTTTTGCGAATACCTGGCGTTTTCCCCTGCCCAGGTTGAGCGCGTATTCGTCACTGCCCGGGAACTGGGCTTGCCGGTGAAGCTGCACGCCGAGCAGCTTTCTTCCCTGCACGGATCGAGCCTCGCGGCGCGTTACCACGCACTGTCGGCCGACCACCTGGAATTCATGACCGAAGACGACGCCATCGCCATGGCCAAGTCCGGCACAGTGGCCGTGTTACTGCCCGGCGCTTTCTACTTCCTGCGCGAGACCCAATTGCCACCGATGGAGGCCTTGCGCAAACACGGCGTGAAAATCGCCATCGCCAGCGACCTCAACCCCGGCACCTCGCCGGCGCTGTCGTTGCGCCTGATGTTGAACATGGCCTGCACCTGTTTCCGTATGACCCCGGAAGAGGCCCTGGCTGGCGCGACGATTCATGCCGCGACGGCATTGGGCATGGCCGCTACCCACGGTTCGCTGGAGGCGGGCAAGGTAGCCGATTTTGTTGCATGGCAAATCGATCGTCCGGCCGACCTGTGCTACTGGCTGGGCGGCGACCTGGAAAAACGCGTCGTGCGTCACGGCGTCGAGACGAGCGTTTAGGAGAACAGTTGTGGATAAGGTTCTGAACTTCAAACAAGGCCGCGTGCCGCTGCTGATCAGCATGCCCCACGCCGGTGTGCGCCTGACCCCTGCGGTCGAAGCCGGGTTGATCCCCGCCGCGAAAAGCCTGCCGGACACCGATTGGCACATCCCGCAGCTGTACGATTTCGCCGCCGAACTGGGTGCCAGTACCCTGGCCGCCGAATACTCGCGGTTTGTCATCGACCTGAACCGGCCATCCGACGACAAGCCTTTGTATGTCGGCGCCACCACCGGTCTGTACCCGGCAACGCTGTTCGATGGTATTGCGTTGTTCCATGAGGGAATGGAGCCTTCGAAAGAAGAGCGCGCGACCTATCTGGAGCAGATCTGGACGCCATACCACAGCACCTTGCACAACGAGCTGGCGCGACTGAAAGCCGAGTTCGGCTACGCGCTGTTATTCGATGCCCACTCGATCCGCTCGATCATCCCGCACCTGTTCGACGGCAAACTGCCGGATTTCAACCTCGGCACCTTCAACGGCGCCAGTTGCGATCCACAGCTTGCAACTCAACTGGAAGCGATCTGCGACCGCCACCCGGACTACAGCCATGTGCTGAACGGGCGCTTCAAGGGCGGGCACATCACCCGTCACTACGGCAATCCGGCGGAAAACATTCATGCCGTGCAACTGGAGCTGGGCCAGTGCACCTATATGGAAGAGTTCGAACCGTTCCGTTATCGGCCGGACCTGGCCGGGCCGACGCAGGTGGTATTGAAAGAATTGCTGCAAGGCCTGCTGGCCTGGGGCGAAAAGCATTACAACGCGTAACCTTGTGGGAGCGAGCCTGCTCGCGAATGCGGTGGGTCAGTCAACATGGATAGCGCTTGACACGCCCTCTTCGCGAGCAGGCTCGCTCCCACAGGTTTTCCGGCGGCAAATTTACAATCCAGCAAGTGCATGCTCATTGACGTAAATCGGGTTTATGATGCCCAACGGCAGAATAATAGAAGTCCCCCCAGGGATGACCTCGACCCCTTACGGAGTGCGCAATGCAGACTTTGTACCCGCAGATCAAACCCCACGCCCGGCACGATCTGGCCGTCGATGAAACCCACACGCTGTATGTCGACGAAAGCGGTTCACCGCAAGGTTTGCCGGTGGTGTTCATTCACGGCGGTCCCGGTGCCGGGTGTGATGCTGCGAGCCGATGCTACTTCGATCCAAACCTGTACCGCATCGTCACCTTCGACCAACGCGGTTGCGGTCGTTCCACCCCCCACGCCAGCCTCGAAAACAACACCACCTGGGACCTGGTCGCCGACCTTGAGCGAATCCGCGAGCACTTGGGCATCGACAAGTGGGTGCTGTTCGGCGGCTCCTGGGGTTCGACTTTGGCGCTGGCCTACGCGCAAACCCATCCGGAACGTGTGCACGGGCTGATCCTGCGCGGGATTTTTCTCTGCCGCCCGCAGGAAATCGAATGGTTTTATCAGGCGGGTGCCAGCCGTCTGTTCCCCGATTACTGGCAGGACTACGTTGCGCCGATCCCGATGGACGAGCGCGGCGATTTGCTCAACGCCTTCCATAAACGACTCACCGGCAACGACCAGATCGCCCAGATGCACGCGGCCAAAGCCTGGTCCACGTGGGAAGGCCGGACCGCGACGCTGCGTCCGAACCCGCTGGTGGTCGATCGTTTCTCCGAGCCGCAGCGTGCGTTGTCGATCGCCCGCATCGAGTGCCACTACTTCACCAATAACGCCTTCCTCGAACCGAATCAGCTGATTCGCGACATGGGCAAGATCGCCCATTTGCCTGGCGTGATCGTCCATGGTCGCTATGACGTCATCTGTCCATTGGATAACGCCTGGGAGCTGCACCAGGCCTGGCCCAATAGCGAATTGCAAATAATCCGGGACGCGGGCCATGCCGCCGCTGAGCCGGGGATTACCGATGCATTGGTACGCGCTGCCGACCGAATGGCCCGGCGCTTGCTCGACCTGTCGCCTGAAGAAGCATGAAGGGCTTGCTGCAACGCGTGCGCGGCGCGCGGGTCGAGGTAGCGGGGCAGGTGGTCGGCGCAATCGACCAGGGTTTGCTGGTGCTGGTAGCCGTCGAGCCCGACGACACGCGGGCCAGCGCCGACAAACTTCTCAATAAGCTGCTTAACTATCGTGTGTTCAGCGACGCTGAGGGCAAGATGAACCTGTCCCTGGCGGATGTGGGTGGCGGGTTGTTGCTGGTCTCGCAGTTCACCCTGGCCGCCGACACCAAGAGCGGGCTGCGACCGAGTTTCTCGACCGCGGCCCCCCCGGCCTTGGGCGAGGAGCTTTTCGGCTATCTATTAAGCAAAGCGAAACAGGTGCATGGCACTGTGGCATCAGGTAGATTCGGCGCGGATATGCAGGTGCACCTGGTCAATGATGGCCCGGTTACCTTTCTGTTACAGACCTGAAAGCGCTTGAAACATCTTTTTAAGCGCTTTTCGGTCGAAAACAGGCGTTTATCCCGATAAATACTTTGTTACCCCTGATGCGTTGTAACGCGGCCTACTAGATAATCGCGCGCTACGGGGATCAGCGTTCGTTGGTCCATTTTGACTTAGGTAGAGACTTGTCCGGATCCGATTGGGGAATCATTTTGCCCCAGCGGAGTCGGAACAATGCTCGCCAACTTGGCAAGAGTGGTCTGCAGGGTCGGCTTTTTCGCGCCGGATACCTGCTGGCCCTTTAACTGGCCGTTGGTTTTTTGATCTGTTTTCGGCGAGGGTTGCTCGTGATTGTTAGTCCCTGTAACGCACCAAAATTGACTGCCAAACGGTTTCGTAGCGCATTGGTAGCGGGCTCGGCACTGCTGTGCCTGCTCAGCGCCGGCCAGCTTTGGGCATTCAGTCTGGATGATGTATCGGTCAAGGCAAAAGAGCTGGCCGGGCAAAAGTACGAAGCTCCGCGCAGTAACCTGCCGAACGAATTCCGCGAGATGAAATTCGCCGATTATCAGAAAATTCGCTTCCTGACTGAAAAAGCCGAATGGGCCGATCAGAAGACCCCGTTCAAGCTGTCGTTCTATCACCAGGGCATGCATTTCGATACGCCGGTGAAAATCAACGAAATCACGGCGAACACCGTCGAAGAGATCAAGTACGACCCGAGTCGTTTCGATTTCGGCGACGTCAAGTTCGATCCCAAGGCCACCGAGCAACTGGGTTACGCCGGTTTCCGCGTCCTGTACCCGGTTAACAAGGCTGACAAGCAAGACGAAATCATGACCATGCTGGGCGCGAGTTACTTCCGCGTGGTCGGCAAGGGTCACGTCTACGGCTTGTCCGCTCGCGGCATGGCGATCGATACCGCACTGCCGTCCGGCGAAGAGTTCCCGCGTTTTCGCGAGTTCTGGATTCAACAGCCGAAACCGGGCGACAAGCACCTGGTGATCTTCGCCCTGCTGGATTCGCCACGGGCGACCGGCGCCTACCGCCTGACCCTGCGTCCGGGCAGCGACACCATTGTCGACGTCAAGGCGCAGATGTTCCTGCGCGACAAGGTTGGCAAACTGGGCATCGCGCCACTGACCAGCATGTTCCTGTTCGGCGCCAACCAGCCGTCGAAAGTGCTGAACTACCGTCGTGAGCTGCACGATTCCAGCGGTCTGGCGATCCATGCCGGCAACGGCGAGTGGATCTGGCGTCCGCTGAACAACCCGAAACACCTGGCGGTGAGCAACTTCTCCGTCGAGAACCCGCGTGGCTTCGGCTTGCTGCAACGCGGTCGTGATTTCAGCCACTACGAAGACCTCGACGACCGCTACGACAAGCGCCCAAGCGCCTGGATCGAACCGAAGGGCGATTGGGGCAAGGGCACCGTCGATCTGGTCGAGATTCCGACCGCCGACGAAACCAACGACAATATCGTGGCGTTCTGGAGCCCGGAAAAGATGCCCGAGCCAGGCCAGCCGCTGGACTTCGCCTATCGCATGCACTGGACTATGGACGAAGCGGCGTTGCACGCACCGGACAGTGCCTGGGTCAGTCAGACCCTCAAATCCACCGGTGACGTCAAGCAGTCCAACCTGATTCGTCAGCCGGACGGCAGCGTTGCCTATCTGGTGGACTTCGAAGGTCCGTCCCTGGCAGCTTTGGCCCCGGATACGGATGTTCGCAGCCAGGTCAGCGTCGGTGAAAACGCCGAACTGGTCGAGAACAGCGTGCGCTACAACCCTGAAACCAAGGGCTGGCGCCTGACTCTGCGGATGAAGATCAAGGACCCGGGCAAGTCCACCGAGATGCGTGCTGCACTGGTGCAGAACATCGTGCCTGCCGATCTGGCCAAAACTTCGATTCCAGCATCCACTTCTTCCGTTGCCAAGGCCGACAAAGTTGCCGCCAAGCAAGCGGAGAAAGCGGACAAGGAAGCGAAGGCCGCCGAGGCCAAGCAGGCCGAAGCCAAGCCAGTCGCAGATGCCAAGGACAAGGCGAACAACAATGACGCCAAGCAGCCTGCTGCTGCCGACGCGGTCCCAGCCACACCGGAATCGGCATCGACTGAAGAAGTCCTGACCGAGACCTGGAGCTACCAGTTGCCTGCCGATGAGTAATTCTCAAGTACAGCCAGAGACTCTGTCCGAGTACCTGGCACATCTGCCGATGACCGACCAGCAGCGCGCGGAACTCGCGGGCTGCAAGTCCTTCAGCGAATTGCACGAGCGTTTGTCGTCTTCGACATTTGACGCCCCGACCGAGGCCGCCCAGGCATCGGTTGGCAAGCGCCTGACCCTGAGCACCGCCGAAGAGTTGCAGGACGCTGAAATGCTGGCGCTCGACGCCAGCGGTCGCGTCTGCCTGAAGGCGACCCCGCCGATTCGACGGACCAAGGTCGTGCCGGAGCCATGGCGTACCAATATCCTGGTGCGCGGCTGGCGACGTCTAACCGGTCGCACCAACCCGCCGAAACCACCGAAAGACGAGAACGTGCTGCCGGCGGCGCGCTGGCGCACGGTCGGTTCGATCCGTCGCTACATTCTGTTGGTGCTGATGCTCGGCCAAACCATCGTCGCCGGCTGGTACATGAAAGGCATCATGCCGTACCAGGGCTGGTCGTTCGTCGACCTTGATGAAGTCCTGCACCAACCGCTGTTGCAGACCGCCACGCAAGTGCTGCCGTACGCGTTGCAGACCAGCATCCTGATCCTGTTCGGAATTTTGTTCTGCTGGGTCTCGGCCGGTTTCTGGACCGCACTGATGGGCTTTCTCGAGTTGCTCACTGGTCACGATAAATATCGTATCTCCGGCAAAAGCGCTGGCAACGAGCCGATTCCGAAGGATGCGCGCACCGCACTGGTGATGCCGATCTGTAACGAAGACGTGCCTCGTGTATTCGCCGGCTTGCGTGCAACGTTCGAGTCGGTCGCCGCCACAGGTGACCTGGATCGCTTTGACTTCTTCGTGCTCAGTGACAGTAACGACGCCGACATCTGCGTCGCCGAACAGCAAGCCTGGCTGGACGTCTGCCGCGAAGCCGGTGGCTTCGGCAAGATCTTCTATCGTCGCCGCCGTCGTCGTGTGAAACGTAAAAGCGGCAACCTCGACGACTTCTGCCGTCGCTGGGGGGGTGACTACAAGTACATGGTGGTGCTCGATGCTGACTCCGTGATGAGCGGCGAGTGCCTGACCAGCCTGGTGCGCCTGATGGAAGCCACGCCGGACGCCGGGATCATCCAGACCGCGCCACGTGCGTCGGGCATGGACACCCTTTATGCGCGTATGCAGCAATTCGCCACCCGTGTGTACGGTCCGCTGTTCACCGCTGGCCTGCACTTCTGGCAGTTGGGCGAATCCCACTATTGGGGCCACAACGCGATCATCCGCATGAAGCCGTTCATCGAGCACTGCGCCCTGGCGCCGTTGCCGGGTAAAGGCGCGTTTGCCGGTGCGATCCTGTCCCACGACTTCGTCGAAGCCGCGCTGATGCGCCGTGCCGGTTGGGGCGTGTGGATTGCCTACGACTTGCCAGGCAGCTACGAAGAATTGCCGCCCAACCTGCTGGACGAACTCAAGCGTGACCGACGCTGGTGCCACGGTAACCTGATGAACTTCCGCCTGTTCCTGGTCAAGGGCATGCACCCGGTGCACCGCGCCGTGTTCCTGACTGGCGTGATGTCTTACCTGTCGGCGCCACTGTGGTTCTTCTTCCTGGTGTTGTCGACGGCGCTGCTGGCGGTCAATACGTTGATGGAGCCGCAATACTTCCTCGAACCGCGCCAGCTTTATCCGCTGTGGCCACAATGGCATCCGGACAAGGCGATTGCGCTGTTCTCGACCACCATCGTGCTGCTGTTCCTGCCGAAGCTGTTGAGCATCATCCTGATCTGGGCCAAGGGCGCGAAAGAGTTCGGTGGCAAGTTCAAGGTCACGCTGTCGATGCTGCTGGAGATGCTGTTCTCCATGCTGCTGGCGCCGGTGCGGATGATTTTCCACACCCGTTTCGTGCTCGCCGCATTCCTCGGCTGGGCTGCGACCTGGAACTCGCCGCAGCGTGACGACGACTCCACACCCTGGAGCGAAGCGGTCAAGCGCCACGGTCCGCAGACCTTGCTCGGTTTCTTCTGGGCACTGCTGGTGATCTGGCTGAACCCAAGCTTCCTGTGGTGGTTGGTACCGATCGTCGGTTCGCTGATGTTGTCGATCCCGGTGTCGGTGATTTCCAGCCGCGTCGGCCTGGGCCTCAAGTCCCGTGACGAGAGCCTGTTCCTGATTCCAGAGGAATACAATCCACCGCAGGCGTTGCTGGCGACTGACCAGTACACTCATGAAAACCGTTATCACGCGCTCAAGGAAGGCTTCATCCGCGCGGTGGTCGATCCACAGCAGAACGCCCTGGCGTGTGCGCTGGCGACCTCGCGGCACCGTGAGGCCGAGCCGATCGAATGGCTGCGGGTGGAGCGGGTCCGGCACGCGATGAAAGTCGGGCCTGAAGGCTTGACCAACAATGAGCGGGTACAGTTGCTGAGCGACCCGGTTGCATTGGCTCGTTTGCATGATCAGGTCTGGAGCGAGGGTCACCCTGAGTGGCTGGGTGCTTGGCGCAAGTCGGTCCAGGCCGACCCCCATGCACCGCTGTTGCCGCTTCAGCCGCTGAGCGCACAGCCTCAGTTGGCGTAACGAAAAAAAACCCGCGAAAGCGGGTTTTTTATTGATCGTTGGGACGCGGAGCGTCCCTGGCTGCATTCCCACGCAGAGCGTGGGAACGATCAATTGCCCAAAAAACTTGTGCAATTGGACAGGTGCGTTAGCATCCGTCCCCGAATTGGTGCGCCCGGACCGTTTTGCGTCCGTATCTATCGGTTTTCTCAGGAAAACTGTCGATTTCGTGCCGCAAACGCAATGGTTTTGGGGACTTGAAGATGAAGAAGTATCTGTCGATGCTGCTGCTCGGCGTCACGGCATTGGTTGCAGTCAGCGCGGCGCAGGCCGGTGCCATTGATGACGCGGTCAAGCGCGGCACGTTGAAAGTCGGCATGGACCCGACCTACATGCCGTTCGAAATGACCAACAAGCGCGGCGAAATTATCGGTTTCGAAGTCGACATCCTCAAAGCCATGTCCAAGGCCATGGGCGTCAAGCTGGAGTTGGTGTCCACTGGTTACGACGGCATCATCCCGGCCCTGCTGACCGACAAGTTCGACATGATCGGCAGCGGCATGACCCTGACCCAGGAGCGCAACCTGCGCCTGAACTTCAGCGAACCGTTCATCGTGGTCGGCCAGACCCTGCTGATCCGCAAGGAGCTGGAAGGCACCATCAAGTCCTACAAAGACCTGAACACCGCCGACTACCGCATCACCTCCAAGCTCGGCACCACCGGCGAGATGGTCGCCAAAAAGCTGATTGCCAAAGCCAAGTACCACGGCTACGACAACGAGCAGGAAGCGGTGCTCGACGTGGTCAACGGCAAGGCCGATGCCTTCATCTACGACGCCCCTTACAACGTTGTCGCCGTGAACAAGGTCGGCAACGGCAAGCTGGTGTTCCTCGACAAGCCGTTCACCTACGAGCCGCTGGCCTTCGGCCTGAAGAAGGGTGACTACGACAGCATCAACTTCATCAACAACTTCCTGCACCAGATCCAAGAAGACGGCACCTACGATCGCATCCATGACAAGTGGTTCAAAGACACCGCATGGCAGAAGGATATGGAGTAACACCTCTACTTGATCGTTCCCACGCTCTGCGTGGGAATGCCGCCCGGGACGCTCCGCGTCCCTTCGCAAGCGTGACGCAGAGCGTCACAGGATGCATTCCCACGCAGAGCGTGGGAACGAGCGAATCAGAGAAGCGTTCATGAAACAGAAAAAAGCCCAATGGCCCTGGCACGTCCTGACCGTGCTGGTGCTGATCGGCCTGGCTGGCGCGTTGTATTACGCCACCTCGCTGATGTCGTACGAATGGCGCTGGAACCGCGTACCGCAGTACTTTGCCTACCACGCCGAAGAATCCCAGCGCGCCGCCGACATCTCCACCGTCAGCGAGTTAGTGCGCAAGGGCGATAAAGCTGAGGTCACGCTGCGCAATGACGCAGGCGACGAACAACACCTGATCGTCGACGAAAACAGCCTGCAAGTCGCCCAGGGCGATGATGTGGCCGAAGGCGATGTGATTGGCGTAACCCGCCACTGGGCCGCCGGACCGCTGTTGTGGGGTCTCTGGACCACATTGTGGCTGTCCGTGGTGTCCGGCGTGCTCGGCCTGTTGATTGGCTTGGCGACGGGCCTGTGTCGGCTGTCGAATAACCCGACCCTGCGCGACCTCTCGACCATCTACGTCGAACTGGTGCGCGGTACTCCGCTGCTGGTGCAAATCTTCATTTTCTACTTCTTCATCGGCACCGTAATGAACCTGTCCCGGGAATTCGCCGGGATCGCCGCGCTGTCGCTGTTCACCGGCGCCTACGTCGCAGAGATCATCCGCTCCGGCGTGCAGTCGATCGCCCGTGGCCAGAACGAAGCGGCCCGCTCCCTCGGCTTGAGCGCGGGTCAGTCGATGCGCCACGTGGTGCTGCCGCAAGCGTTCAAGCGCGTACTGCCGCCGCTGGCCGGGCAATTCATCAGTCTGGTGAAAGACACGTCGCTGGTGTCGGTGATCGCGATTACCGAACTGCTCAAGAGCGGTCGCGAAGTCATCACCACCTCGTTCTCGCCATTCGAAATCCTGTTCTGCGTCGCCGGCCTGTACCTGTTGATTAACCTGCCGCTGTCGAAAATCGCCAGCCGGCTCGAGCGGAGGCTCGCGCAAAGTGATTGAAGTCCGCGATCTGGTAAAAGTCTACGACACCCGCGGCCAAGTGGTGCGCGCGGTGGACAACGTCAGCACGACCGTCGCCAAGGGTGAAGTACTGGTGGTGATCGGTCCATCCGGTTCCGGCAAGTCGACCTTCTTGCGTTGCCTTAACGGCCTGGAGGAGTTTGATTCTGGCTCGGTGAGCATCGACGGCCTGCAACTGGCCGATCCGAAAACCGACGTGAACGCCTACCGCCGTGAAGTTGGCATGGTATTCCAGCATTTCAACCTGTTCCCGCACATGACAGTGCTGGAAAACCTGTGCCTGGCGCAGAAAGTCGTGCGCAAGCGCGGCAAGAAAGAGCGCGAGGCCAAGGCCATGGTGCTGCTCGAAAAGGTCGGTATTGCGCAGAAAGCCAACGAATTTCCGTCGCGGCTGTCCGGCGGTCAGCAACAGCGGGTAGCGATTGCCCGTGCGCTGGCGATGGAACCGAAGGTGATGCTGTTCGATGAGCCGACCTCGGCGCTCGACCCGGAAATGGTTGGCGAAGTGCTGGATGTGATGAAGACACTGGCCGTGGAAGGCATGACCATGGTCTGCGTCACCCATGAAATGGGCTTTGCCCGTGAAGTGGCGGACCGGGTGTTGTTCTTTGACCATGGCAAGCTGCTTGAAGACGCTTCGCCGGCAGAGTTCTTTGATGCGCCGAAGGATCCGCGGGCGCAGGCGTTTCTTCGTCAAGTTCTGTAACTTCACCGGCTGCTCAATCCCTTCGCGAGCAGGCTCGCCCCACAGTGGATCTGTGTACGACAGAACCCTGTGGGGCGAGCCTGCTCGCGAAGGCATCACCTCGGTCCCAGGCGAACCGAGGCTCTCGCATCACCTCAAACCCTGAACTTGCCCACCAGCATCTGCAAATGCGTCCCCAATCGCGCCAGCTCGATGCTGGACGCCGCCGTCTCTTCACTCGCAGCCGACGTCTGGTCCGACACATCACGCACGTTCAGCACGCTTCGGTTGATCTCTTCGGCCACGGCGCTCTGTTGTTCAGCCGCGGCGGCAATCTGTTGGTTCATCGCCTGGATCGCCGACACCGTGCGTGTGATGTTTTCAAGTGAGCCGCCGGCGCGACGGGTCAGTTCCACGCTGCTGTCGGTCAGGGCGCGACTGTTGTCCATGATGTTGGCCACGTGCTGGGTGCCGCTTTGCAGGCCGACGATCAGCTCTTCGATTTCTTCCGTGGACTTCTGGGTACGCTGGGCCAGGCTGCGCACTTCATCAGCGACCACGGCAAAACCGCGCCCCGCCTCACCGGCACGGGCGGCTTCAATAGCCGCGTTGAGCGCCAGCAGGTTGGTTTGTTGGGCCACCGACTTGATCACGTCGAGCACGCTGCCGATCTTGTCGCTTTCGCGCTTGAGCTCGCCCATGGCCTCGGTGGAGTGACCCACTTCCTTGGCCAGGCGCTCGATCTGCGCGATGGCTTCGCCGACTACCTTGTCACCTTCGCGGGCCTGCTGGTCGGCTGCTACAGCGGCCTCCGAGGCTTCCTCAGCGTTGCGTGCGACTTCCTGCACCGTTGCGGTCATCTCGTTCATGGCGGTCGCCACCTGATCGGTCTCGACCTTCTGGCTGTTGACCCCGGCGCTGGTCTGTTCGGTGACGGCCGACAGTTCCTCGGCGGCGCTGGCGATCTGCGTGACGCCGTCGCTGATGCCGCCGATCAATTCGCGCAGGCCTTGGGTCATGCTCTGAATGGCGCGCTGCAGTTGGCCAAGTTCATCCTGGCGACGGGACACCAGGTTGTGGGTCAGGTCGCCGGCGGCGATGCGTTCGGCCGCCTTGAGGGTCTGGTTCAGCGGAATCACGATCTGCCGGGTGATGGCCCAGGCGGCAAACAGGCCTATGACCAAGGCCAGGAGGGTGGCCAGCAACAGCATGTTCTTGGCGTGCGCTACGTCGGTATCGCGCACCAGGGTTTGCGAGACGGTGAGCTTCTTGCTGACGTCGAGCAGAATCTCGCCTTGGGCAGCCATATGTTTGAATGCATCGGCGCTGGCGGTCTGGGAATCGTGGTATTGGATGACTGCGGCGCGGTAGGCCCTGAGCGAGTCTGTTGCTTGCTGCAAGTTAGCGATGTGTTGTTCTGGCAGCTTCGACGGCAGGCTTTGCAGATATTTCAGGGCGTTGTCGATGGCGTCCAGCGCTGGCTGTTCTGCCTCGGCCTTGCCGCTATAGGTGTAGCCTCGGACCTGAAAGCGCGCTTGCTGGATCAATTTGCTCAAGTCGATCACGCTATTGAACTGCGCCACACTGTCGCCTTGCAGCAGGGATTGTTCGACTTCGGCGACTTTGGCCACGGCATTGTCGGCGGTGGCGCCCAATTTGCTGCGAGCATCTTCGCGACTGGCGCTGATCTGGGTCATGGACGCGAAGGCTTGCTTGTACTGGCTGACGGCGGCCAATTGCTGGTCGACCATGGTCACGTCGGCGGGTTGCTCGATCATCCGGCGAGCCGCTTGCAGGCTGGTGTCGAGCTTGCCCAGCAAATCATTGACGGCGGCGGGTCCTTGTTCGCCGCGGCGCATTTCGTAATCCAGGCGGGCGATGCGCAGGTCTTTGGTCATCCCGTTGATATCGGAAATGAACCCCAGCGTATCACCGCGACGGGTGACGTCGCTCAGGCCGGTCCAGCCCGTGAAGGTGATCAGCATCGTCAGCAGCAGCACAAGACCGAAGCCGACGCCCAGCTTGCGGTTTACGCTTACGTTCCCCAGTTTATCGGCTAGCGATTGGTACATGCTGCAACTCTCCCGGAGCAAACATTGGTTTCATGGGAGGTATATCGGCAGGCGGGGGAAATCCTGTAGGAGCGAGCATGCTCGCGAAGGTCGTTAACGATGACGCTGGCTGCCTGAAACCCTGCGGCGCTCTGTTGGCCATCGCGAGCATGCTCGCTCCTACAGGGGGGGGGGGGCGGTGTTTGGTTAGAAGAGCCGGGCGAGCAGCGCGGTAACGGCAGTTTCCACGCGCAGGATGCGCTCGCCCAGCTGCACCGGTTGCAGGCCGGACTTGCCCAGCAAGTCGATCTCGTAGGGGATCCAGCCACCTTCCGGGCCGATGGCCAGGGTCACGGGCTCGGTGAGGGCGCGGGGGCAGGGCGGGTATTGGCCTGGATGACCAACCAGGCCGAGAGTGCCCTCGGTAATGGCAGGCAGGCGATCTTCGACGAACGGCTTGAAGCGTTTCTCGATCACGACTTGCGGCAACACGCTGTCCCTGGCTTGTTCGAGGCCCAGGATCAATTGCTCGCGAATGGCCTCGGGCTCCAGGAACGGTGTCTGCCAGAAGCTCTTCTCGACGCGATAGCTGTTCACCAGCACGACCCGTGGCACACCCATGGCCGCGACGGTCTGGAACACCCTGCGCAGCATCTTGGGCCGCGGCAGGGCCAGGACCAGGGTCAACGGCAACTTGGCGGGTGGGGGCTGGTCGAGGGTGACGCGCAGTTCCGCCTCGTTGGCGTCCAGGCGCAGAACCTCCGCCGAGCCCATCAGCCCGTCGATGCGGCCGACACGCATGCTGTCACCCACTTCGCAGCGGTGGACTTCCTGCATGTGGGTCAACCGCCGATCGCGCAGAACCACCCGGTCGGCCGCAATAAAGTCGGCCTCTTCAAGGAGCAGCAGGTTCACGGTTGGGTCGCTGGCGGCTGGTCGTTGTTATCGTCGGCAGGCTGGTCGTCCGGATGCTCGCCACGCTTGCTGATCAGGCTGCCGAACAGGATGCCGATCTCGAACAACAGCCACATCGGTACGGCCAGCAGGGTCTGCGAGAAAATGTCCGGCGGGGTCAGGATCATGCCGACGACGAAGCAGCCGATGATCACGTACGGACGGATTTTCTTCAGGTACTTCACGTCGACCACGCCGATCCACACCAGCAGCACCACGGCCACCGGGATTTCGAACGCCACGCCGAAGGCGAAGAAGAGCGTCATGACGAAATCGAGGTAGCTGGTGATGTCGGTCATCATTTCCACGCCGGCCGGGGTGGCGGCGGCGAAGAATTTGAAGATCAGCGGGAACACCAGGAAATAGGCGAACGCCATGCCGGCGTAGAACAGCACGATGCTCGAACACAGCAAGGGCACGGCGATGCGTTTCTCATGCTTGTACAGGCCCGGTGCGATGAAGCCCCAGATCTGGTGCAGGATCACCGGAATCGCCAGGAACAACGACACCATCATGGTCAGCTTCAGTGGCGTCAGGAAAGGCGACGACACATCCGTGGCAATCATCGTCGCACCGGCTGGCAGGTAGGCCCGCAGCGGTGTCGAGACGAAGGTGTAGATTTGCTGGGTAAAGGCGAACAGCCCGGCAAAGATGATGAAGATCGCCGCTACGCAGCGCAGCAGGCGGGTACGCAACTCAGTGAGGTGCGAAACCAGCGGCATGTGCTGGTCGTTTTCAGGAAGATCGCTCATGGGGCTCGCGGCGGCAATGTTGGGTCTTGAGGGGCCGGCGCAACGGGCGCCGCCGCAGGTGCAACGTGTTCGACCGGGGTCGTTGCGACAGGTACAACTTCGACTGGCGCAGATTCAACGACAGGCGCATGAATCGTCGGCGACGCTGCAGGCTCGACAGGTGTCGGTTGCTGCTGGGTCGGCGAGAAGATCTTGCGGGCCTCCTGCTCAAGCGACAGGATGTGCTCGTTGTGCAGTTGCCGACGAATCTCGTCGGCACCGATTTCACGTTCAACTTCCTGTTTGATTGCGTTGAAGCTGCGCTTGAGGCGGCCAACCCACAGGCCGGCGGTACGCGCAGCGCCCGGCAGGCGCTCGGGGCCCAGCACCAGCAGGGCGACGAGGCCGACGAGCAGCAGTTCAGAGAAGCTGATACCAAACATTAGTCAGTGCTCACGAGTCTTTGCGGATCGGCTCTTCGACTTTTTGCGCCTGCACGTCGATGGTGTGCGGCTGGTTAACAGTGGCCTGTGGCTGAACCGGTGGAACCGGTTGGGCCGGAGTCGCGGTCGGGTCGGCCGGTTTTTCGTCGTCGTTCATGGCCTTGCGAAAGCCCTTGATGGACTCGCCGACGTCGGTGCCGAGGTTTTTCAGTTTCTTGGTGCCGAATACCAGTACCACGACAACCAGGATGACGACCCAGTGTTTCCAGTCAAAAATGCCCATGCTGCTGCTCCTCTCTAATAGTTATTCAGGCGGACGGGCGCGAGGCTTTCTCGGCGTGTCCGGACAGACCGAAGCGACGGTCCAGTTCATCGAGTACAGCCTGGGGATGCTGCCCCAATTGGGCGAGCATGACCATGCTGTGGAACCATAAATCGGCGGTTTCGTAGATCACATCGCTGCAGTCGCCGCTGATGGCGGCGTCCTTGGCGGCAATGATGGTCTCTACTGACTCTTCGCCAACTTTTTCCAGAATCTTGTTCAAGCCCTTGTGGTACAGGCTGGCGACGTACGAGCTGTCGGCGGCGGCGCCTTTGCGCTCTTCCAGCACCTGGGCCAGACGGGTCAACGTGTCACTCATGTTTGTGTCCTGCGCAATAGATGGCGTGCGGATCTTTCAGGACCGGGTCGACAGTCGTCCAGTCGCCGTTCTCGAAAACGCGGTAGAAGCAGCTCTGGCGGCCGGTATGACAGGCAATGTCGCCAATCTGCTCGACCATCAGGATGATCACGTCGGCGTCGCAGTCCAGGCGCATCTCATGCAGGGTCTGCACATGACCGGACTCTTCGCCCTTGCGCCACAGCTTGCCGCGCGAGCGCGACCAGTAGATGGCGCGGTTCTCGGCAGCCGTCAGTTCCAGTGCTTCGCGGTTCATCCAGGCCATCATCAGGACGCGCCCGGTCTTGTGGTCCTGGGCAATCGCCGGCACCAGGCCGTCGGCGTCCCATTTGATCTCGTCCAGCCAGTTTTTCATCTTCGACTCCGACAGCAAGCCCGACACATCATTAGTCGGGCTCAACGTTGAAACAGTGTGCCAGTGCGCAGCACAACTGGCTATCGGCGAACGACCAGATACAAGCCGACCGCCATCATGATGCCCGCTGGCCAATAGGCCAGATCGTTCAATGGCCCGCCCGCGGCGAGGATCGCGCCACCGGCCAGATGGGCCGTACCGAGCAGGCGCAGGAACCAGTCGTCGCGGCGTCGATGCCAGGGTGGCGGCGGATCGTTGGCATGGGGCTGGGACAGGCGTTCGAGCAGGTCACGGGTCATATTGGCCAAGTGCGGGATCTGTTCGATCTGGGATTGCACGTTGCCAAACAAGGCTTTGGGACTGACGCGGTCACGCATCCAGCGCTCGAGGAAGGGTTGCGCGGTGTTCCACAGGTCGAGGTCCGGGTACAGCTGGCGGCCCAGGCCTTCGATGTTCAACAGGGTTTTTTGCAACAGGACAAGTTGCGGCTGCACTTCCATGTTGAAGCGACGAGCTGTCTGGAACAGGCGCATCAGCACTTGGCCGAAGGAAATATCTTTTAACGGTTTTTCGAAGATCGGTTCGCAGACCGTCCGGATCGCCGCTTCGAATTCGTTGAGTTTGGTTTCTGCCGGCACCCAGCCCGAATCGATGTGCAGCTGTGCCACTCGCCGGTAATCGCGCTTGAAGAACGCGAACAGGTTGCGCGCCAGGTAATCCTGGTCCTGGGGGGTAAGGCTGCCGACGATACCGCAGTCGATCGCGATGTATTGCGGGCTCCACGGCTGCACCGTGCTGACGAAGATGTTGCCGGGGTGCATGTCGGCATGGAAGAAGCTGTCGCGAAACACTTGGGTGAAGAAGATCTCCACGCCGCGTTCGGCGAGCATTTTCATGTCGGTGCGTTGGTCCGCCAGGGTCGCGAGGTCGGTCACCTGGATGCCGTAGATACGCTCCATCACCAGCACTTTCGGCCGGCACCAGTCCCAATAGACTTGTGGTACGTACAGCAGTGGCGAACCCTCGAAGTTGCGCTTGAGCTGGCTGGCGTTGGCCGCTTCGCGCAGCAGGTCGAGTTCGTCGTAGATGGTTTTTTCGTAGTCCTGGACCACGTCCACCGGGTGCAGCAGGCGCGCATCGGCCGAGAGTTTTTCGGCGGCGCGGGCGAGGATGAACAGCCACGCCAGGTCTTGCGCGATCACTGGTTTGAGGCCAGGCCGGATCACCTTGACCACGACTTCCTCGCCGGTTTTCAGCTGTGCAGCGTGCACTTGGGCCACCGATGCCGAGGCCAGTGGTTCGACGTCGAAGCGGCTGAACACTTCGCTGATTTTCTTGCCCAGCTGCTCTTCGATCAGATTGACCGACACTTGCGAGTCGAACGGCGGCACGCGGTCCTGCAGCATCATCAGCTCATCGGCGATGTCTTCGGGCAGCAGGTCGCGGCGGGTGGACAGGATCTGCCCGAACTTGATGAAAATCGGCCCCAGGTCCTGCAGCGCCAAGCGCAATCGTGCGCCACGACTCAGGTCCAGCGTCTTGCGCGGGAACCAGCGCCACGGCAAGGCGTAACGCAGCACCAGGAGAAACCAGGGCAGCGGCAGGGCGAACAGCAGGTCATCGAGGCGGTAGCGGATCACGACGCGCTGGATGCGCAACAAACGGCGGACGGCAAGCAGCTTCATGCGTTATCGCTTGGGTCGAGGGATCGGGAAAGGCGCTCGAAACGCGCCTCGAGACGTTCCAGATCGAGTTTGATCTGGTCCAGTTCACTGAATCGGGCTTCGGCTTCGCGCTGACCGACGAGGGTACGTGATTCTTCAGCCAGGTATTCGCCCAGGTTCTGGCCGAGGCTGGCGAATCCTTGCTGATACCAGCGGGCACGGCTGCGCAGATGACCGCCGACCAATTGCGTGGCGACAGGGCCAAGCCAGCGCGAGAGTTCGTACTCCCAATCCAGCTCGAGGTCCTGGAGGATCGCCGCCAGTTCCAGCAATACACCGCTGTCGCCGTCGAGCTCGACTTCGGGTGCATGCAGTACCGAAGTCTTGTCTTTGCTCATCGCCAGTTTCAGCAGGCTCGAGGCCGGTGCGCGCAGGGTGCAGTCGGCGCCGGTTTCCCATTGGGACGCGAGCATCAGGCCTTCATCGCTGGGCAGGATGAACACTTGCAGCGCCGGGCTGCGGCAGTCGACGGCAATCACCTTGCCGGCCAAATGCGCCAGCCGCGGCAGTGCCGTGCTGTCGAGACGCAGCACTCGGTTCAGGCCGAGCTCAACGCTGGCGAGCAGGCCGGCGAGCAGCATCAGGGCTTGATGCCACGGTGCAGGGCGACGATGCCTGCGGTCATGTTGTGATAGGTCACGCGGTCGAAGCCGGCCTCGACCATCATCGATTTCAGGGTTTCCTGGTTCGGGTGCATGCGGATCGATTCGGCCAGGTAGCGATAGCTTTCCGAGTCGTTGGTGATCAGCTTGCCCATCAGTGGCATGAAGGCGAACGAGTAGGCGTCGTAGGCCTTGGACATCAGCGCGTTGGTCGGCTTGGAGAACTCCAGCACCAGCAGGCGACCGCCAGGCTTGAGCACGCGCAGCATCGAACGCAGGGCGTCTTCCTTGTGCGTGACGTTGCGCAGGCCGAAGGCGATGGTCACGCAGTCGAAATGGTTGTCCGGGAACGGCAGTTTTTCCGCATCGGCCTGGACGAATTCGACATTGCCGGCCACACCCAGGTCCAGCAGGCGGTCACGACCGACCTTGAGCATGGATTCGTTGATGTCGGCCAGCACCACCTGGCCAGTCGGGCCAACGAGGTGCGAGAACTTGCGGGTCAAGTCACCCGTGCCGCCGGCGATGTCCAGCACCCGGTTACCTGTGCGCACGCCCGACAGTTCGATTGCGAAACGCTTCCACAGACGGTGCATGCCGCCCGACAGGAGGTCGTTCATCAGGTCGTACTTGGCGGCTACGGAGTGAAAAACCTCAGCGACTTTTTCCGCTTTCTGGCTTTCCGGAACGTTTTTGAAGCCGAAGTGAGTGGTGGGTTCGGCATCGTTGCCTTTGCGCTGATCAGTCATATCGCTGTCACCAAAAGAGAATGCGCGACATTCTAATCCCCAAGGCATGCTTTGTCTTGGCAAGGCTGAAGGTAAGATGGGCAACCATCGGGACGTTTTGACGCAGCAGAGGTCAAGATGCCTCAGGATCGCCCCCATAAAGCAGGAGTCATTTGATGGCCCATATTAGTGTTGAACGTGCCCATGGCCTGGGTAAGGAAGCGGCCCGCGAGAAGGCCGACAAGCTGGCGCAGAAACTTTCCGATCAGTATGGCCTGGAACCGCAGTGGTCTGGCGACACCTTGAACCTCAAGCGCTCCGGTGTGAAAGGTGCGGTGCATGTCACTGAAGACTCGATCAAGGTCGATGTGGAGTTGGGCCTGATGATGTCGGCCATGAGCGGCATGATCAAAGCGGAAATCGAAAAGGCGCTCGATAAAGCGTTGGTCTGATTTCTGGTTGGAATGAGATCCCCTGTGGGAGATTCTATGGTTGAGGGGAAGCCCTCAACTGGTTTTCGGTTGGTATTCACTCTGCCCCTTCAGCAGGGC